>CBIMUR010000013.1:0-9429 GCA_966247155.1 uncultured bacterium | reverse complement strand
GCGGGGGCGGCTCGTCGTATACGTTCGACAACGTTAAAAACCCTACCGATACTACGCAAGCGTTTTCTATCCGCTTGCGTAGCCACGGCTCTACCAATGCTACGGGCCCGCAGATAGACTTCGGCTCGGTAAGGGGGCAGGTAACAACTAGTATTAGGCTTGAAACGCAGGTGCCGCCGATGCTGGTATTTTGTGCCGCCCAGCAGGTATACGACAACTGCGCCGACACCGACGATACCTACTATACCGATATGGGCCAGCTAAGCCCCAAGCAAACCCTCGTAGCGCAGTCGCAGATGGCGGTGGGCACAAATGCGAGCGGTGGCTTTGCGATTACTGCCAACGGCATTCCCCCGGCCGCGGGAACGAGCGTTATCGACCCGCTGGAAACCCCCACGAAAAGCACCAAGGGTGCCAACCAGTTCGGCATTAACTTGGTAGAAAACAACGCTCCAATCGTTGGTCTTAACCCAGAAGGAATATGGGCGAACGCCATACCGTCTCCCGACTATGGCACGCCAAATCGGTACAAGTACGTATCTGGCGACGTGGTGGCGTATTCGCCAAACGTCAGCCTCATGAAGAAGTTTACGGTCAGTTATATTATAAATTCGAGCGAGAATCTGCGAGCTGGTGTATATTCTACAACGATCACTTACATAGCCAGCGGGCGCTTTTAGTGCTACAATACTGCTAATACTTAAACCAAATACAAGGTGAGGGAATAGGGAAAAAATGAAACGCTTGAAGAGCATTGTTATGGCCGGTTTCGCGGCCTTAATAGTTGTTGCATATGCGCTACCAGCACAGCCCGCCTCGGCGGTATCGTCGGCGGCACTGAGCATTACGCCGAAAAAAAATTACGTTATCAAACCGGGAAAATCAGTCAAAGACACGCTGGTGATTCGCAACCTCGACAACACGGCACCGCTAGAGCTGACGCTGCGTGTCGTTGACTTCACGTTTACGGATGACGGTGGTACGCCAAAGCTGATGCTGGACAAGGACGCGCCACAAACAACGTGGTCCCTTAAGCCGTTTATGACCGTTCCTAAAACCGTAACGGTCGCGCCCAGCTCTAGCAAAACCGTCAATATGAAAGTGGCTATTCCTGCTGGCCACGGTGCCGGTAGCTACTATAGCGCCATCGTTTATTCATCGGGTTCTGGAGAGGGCGGTAACGTTGGCCTGAGCGCATCGGGTGTCACGTTGGCATTCGTCACGATACCCGGCAAAGTGCACGAAGATCTCCAGCTTGAAAAACTGGGTGCGTACAAAGAAGCTACCCCAGGAAGCCCAGCTGATTTCATGTTTATTACTACGGACATGCCCGAGATGATCGCTTATCGGCTGAAGAACAATGGTAATGTTACCGAAGCTCCAGTTGGTAGTATTACGCTAAAGGATATGTTCGGCAGGGAGCGCTCCATTGATGACATTAATCCAAATAGGTCGCTCGCGCTTATCGGACAAAGCCGAACGTTTACTAGCTGTATAAAACTTAAAGAAATAGAGGTGAAGCTTAACGAGCAGAAAACAAAGACGACGGAGTGTGACGACCCTGGTCTTTGGCCTGGCCGCTACACCGTCACTCTCGATGCTTTCTACGGCCAAAACGGCAACAACACGCAAGAGCTGGTGAAAACCGCGTCGTTCTGGTACCTGCCATGGTGGTTCATTCTCGTCGTTACGGTCGTTATCCTTGCCATCGCGCTGTTTGTCTGGCGTACCGTCCACAAGATTCGCAACCGCATGAACGGCGGGGTCAAGCTCCGCAAGCCGTCGCGCCGGAAATAAATCCCTTTCCTGGGCGCTAAAGACACGCTACAATAAGCGTAAGTATGATACACAAGCTTCGTTTCAGCGCACAGTGGGCACTGCCGGTTACTATCGGTATGTGCCTGCTGGCGCTGTTTGCGTACGTGCAGCCCGCCTTCGCGATTACGCCGTTGCCAACCCCCGATCCAAAACCGGGGTCGTACGGCCTGGAGGCGACCAAGCCTAAGGCGCCGCCAAAAACCGGCGCCAGAATAACCACGCCAGGCAATGGCGCGTCGTTTTCTACCTCGCCCATCACCGTGAGTGGCATTTGCCCCAAGGACCTGCTGGTGCAGGTATACGACAACGGCGTGATGGTCGGCGCGGTCATGTGCAAAAACGGCAGCTTCAGCCTGAAGGTCAGCCTGTTCGCGGGCACCAACAAGCTCAGCGCCATCGTGTACGATGAGCTTGACCAAGCCGGCCCGGTGTCTAATATCGTGACAGTCACGTTCAACGACACCAGTTTTTCCGAGTTTGGTCGCGGCCTTACCCTCACCAGTTCGTACGGCCGCCGCTCGACCCCGGCCGGCAGCCAACTGGGCTGGCCGTTGCAACTTTCCGGCGGTACCGGGCCGTATGCTTTTAGTATTGATTGGGGCGATGGCACCCCGGCCGAGCTGAAAAGCCAGCCTGTCGCCGGCCTACTCACCGTAGCGCACGTGTACAAAAAAGCCGGTATCTACGCCGTAAACGTGAAGGTTACCGACGTCAAAGGTGTCCCCGCCTTCCTGCAGGTGGTAGCCCTGGCAAACGGCAAGGTGGAGGGTGACGGCAACGCGGCCGCCAAAGATGCGGAACCTGCCGTGCAGCCGCCAAAAATCCTTTGGGCGCCTACCGCCGTAAGCATGATATTGCTGCTGCCCACCTACTGGCTGGGCCGCCGCAGCCAGGTGGTGTCGCTGCATAAAAAGATGCTGAAAGAGCGCGATAAATACAGTAAAGAAAAATAACCTGTGGAAAACCTGCGTAAAAAGCACTTGACAAGCATAAACGGCATCATGCTACACTAAAAACGTTACTAAACGTAAAATAAATATTCTTTAAAAGGATGTGAGGAGAAGGAAAGATGGGTTCCTTTAAGGTATTCGACCGCCAGGCACGTAGATTTGTCGCGGCAGTCGCACTATTATTCGCAACTGTAACGCCTGCGCTAGTGCCAGCACTCGCTTCGGCGGCAACTGTGACTGACCGCTCAATTCAAATGAGCACCTCGGCGAAAGCTACCAGTAGTGTTAGCTACGAGGTTAAATTTACGGTCAAGCAATCTACGGGCGCATTCGTGATCGACTTCTGTAGCGGTACGACCGCTGCGGCTATTGGCACGGCATGTACAGCGCCAAGTGGCTTGGACGTTGGTGCGACACCAACGGTAGATGGCGGTAACACGGCAACAAAGCTTGCTGCGAATACGGTAAAGGTTGAGTTGGCTTCCGCGGTAGCAGCTGATGGTGACGTTGATGTCACACTAGGCGGCCTAACGACGCCTACTGATGCTGGGACGATCTATGCCCGCATCGTAACTTATGGCGACGCTACGACGAACTTCTTCTACGCCGCGGCTGACAATATTGATAACGAAGGCGAGCACCTAGATGACGGAGCGGTAGCACTTGCGATCACGGATAATTTTGCTGTTAGCGGTGCTGTTCTAGAAACGCTTGTTTTCTGCGCATCTAGTGATGCTATCCCGGATAACTGTAACGATGGAGGTTCATTAGACGCTCCAAGCATATCTCTGGGTTCAAATGGAATTCTGGGAGGTACTCTCAGTGAAGGGACTGTTTACACGCAGATTTCGACGAATGCAGATGATGGCGCCGTCGTTAGTCTTAAAAACAGTGCTGCTGGTGGGGGCTTGAAACGCGTTGAGGCGGCTACCTCTGATATTACGCCATTTACGGGCTCGCCTGAAGGAACTGCGGGTACAATTGCTCCGGATGCGGCCAAGTTTGGCTTAAAGTTAGGCACCATGGAAGCGGAAACTGGCTCGGTCGTAGCAACAAATAATTATACTACAACGGGCTATATCTTGAACTATAAGAGCGATAACAGCACGGGCGTGACAAGCGCTTATGGAGACAAGGTATATACAACAAATGGCGATCCTGTCAGCAACGGTTCCGTTCCTCTGATATTTGGTGCGAATGTCAGTCCTACCACTCCGGCTGGTAACTATGCAGCAACGCTAAATTTGATTGCGACCGGGACATTCTAAGTAAAGGCGCTTGACTAGATAAAAATATCGCCGCTAAGTACAGTGGCGATATTTTTATTGCAAAATCCAGCTTAATAGTATTTGAAAAGTGACTCATATCTGTTACCATAAGGGTAATAACTTTGTAGGGGGATACAACGTGAAAAAACAATTCTCACGCGTTATAGCCGGTGCTACGTTAGCATTAGGCGCGCTTATTGTAGTTGCTACTGGTGGCAGTCAGGCACTTGCCGTCTCTGACACTACCACCAACAACGCCAATACGCTGAAAATAGCGCCGGTACGCAGCGACATAATGGTAAAGCCGGGCGAGATTAAAAAAGTAGACATGAAGGTGACCAACCTCACCAATGCGCCTATGACCATCCGGCCTATTGAAAACGACTTTATCGCGGGCGATGAAAAGGGTAGCCCGGCGCTTATTTTGGATGACGATAAATATGCGCCCACTCACAGCCTCAAGCGCTTCATGGTGCCAATGAAGAACGTTACTATTCCGGCCAAGGAAATGAAGACCGTTACGCTGACCATCCGCGTGCCGGGCGATGCCAAGGCTGGTGGCTACTATGGCGCGGTGCGGTTTGCGCCAGTAGCTGAAGATGGCTCGAAATCAGTCAACCTGAACGCCAGCGCTGCGTCGCTGGTGCTGATGACCGTACCGGGCAAGCTGACCGAAGAGCTGAACCTTACCAACTTCGACCTAAAACAAAACGGCAAGCCGGCCAGTGGCTTCCTTACTTCGCCCGACAACCTTGGCCTGGCGCTGCGCTTTGAAAACAAAGGCAACGTGCAGGTCGCGCCATTCGGCCAGGTATACGTGAAGGAAGGCGACAAGGTTATTTACACGCACGATTTCAACCAGAGTGACCCACGCGACATGGTGCTGCCAGATAGCGCCCGCCGCTGGGACGTGCCGCTAGACAAGCTAGGCAAATTTGGCAAATACACCATTGGCGCCACCTTTACCTATGGCACTACCAACAAGTCGATAGAAGTCACCAAGACGATCTGGATCATCCCGATGGCGTACATTATTGGCGCTATCGTGGGACTGCTG
Organism: uncultured bacterium; assembly: GCA_966247155.1. Taxonomy (GTDB): domain Bacteria; phylum Patescibacteriota; class Saccharimonadia; order Saccharimonadales; family Saccharimonadaceae; genus CAMLDM01. The sequence continues at coordinate 4,336 of CBIMUR010000013.1, read as the reverse complement.
GTGCTTATTGCGCTTATCGTTGGCCTGTGGCTGTTCCTGCGCGGCTACAAGAAGCGCGTGCTGCGCAAGAATAGCGGTGGCGGCCTGGGCATTCACCGGTAAAAGCCACACGTTTTTAGCAAAAGGGCTGCCAGTTTGGCGGCTCTTTTGCGTTGTCGGAGGAATACAGTACAATAAATATTTATTGTAAAACGATATATTTCTTGCTACAATCAGCCTAGAACTAATGATAAAAGGCATGGCATGAAACGAGGATCGACATTGTTTTTACGGGCAACGGTGGTAGCGCTGGGACTACTGGCGGTTTTTCTTGCCGGGCTGATTTTGCCGGCAATTTATAGCGGCTGGACGCAAGAATACCCGGATGCGCCGTACTTGCGCTTTCCCGCGCTGGGCATTTTAAGCGCGACGACCGTGCCGTTTTTCATAGCGCTATTCTATACGTGGAAGCTGCTAGATTACATCGACAAAAGCCAGGCGTTTTCGCAGCTGTCGGTGCGGGCGCTTGGGAAAATAAAATACTGCGCGCTGGCATTCGCCGCTTTGTACGCGCTGTTTTTACCGGTCGTTTACTACGTGACGCAAAAAGAAGATGCGCCAGGCCTCATGGTGATCGGCCTGGTGATGGCCTGCGCGCCGGTGGTAATAGCGGTATTCGCCGCCGTGCTGCAGCGGCTGCTGGGCGACGCGCTGAAGATAAAATCTGAGAACGACCTCACGGTGTAGGTATGGCAGTTATTATTAACATCGACGTTATGCTGGCCCGGCGCAAGATGAGCGTTACGGAGCTTTCGGAAAAAGTGGGCATTACCATGGCCAATCTCTCCATCTTGAAAAACGGCAAGGCAAAGGCCATTCGGCTGTCGACGCTCGAGGCGATCTGCGAAGCGCTAGACTGCCAGCCGGGCGACATATTGGAATATAGGAAAGACGAACTATAGCAACTCGCAAATAATGGCCACCGTTTGCGCGGCACGCGGCGTTTGCTGCCGGCAAGCATGCCATTGAAACGCCTGTGCTATACTTGCGCGGCGAAAAAGAGCCGGGCGAAATGCGCGTTACTTTTTGGCGTTTCCGTCGGGGAATAGGCACTTTACGACCACGATACATAGCCCCACCACCTGCACGAAGCTTTCGCCCGCGATGATATTGAGGAACATCTCGTAGCCCGTAAAGCGTAGCTGGCCGGTGCCTATTTGGTACGCCAGCCAAAACTGGAATACCACGCTGGCGGTCAAAAGCAGCGCCAGTAGCATGCCCCAGGTGTTTCGTAGCCAGTAGAAAAACCGCTTGGCGAAAAACTCGTTTTGCCTGTCTTTAAAATCAAGCTCGCGGAGCTTATCGGTCATTTGCTGCGGGGTAAGCGGCTTATTTTCCGGCGGTTTTGCGAGGTTTTTCAATCGTTCCAGCATGTTCTGCATTCACTTTCCGGTAGCCAATTACGTCGGTAGACACTTGGAATTTTCTGGCCAGTTCGCTGACGGGCTTGTGTATGTCCGGCCGCAGCATGTCCATGGGTACCAGCAGCTCGGCGGCAAACGCGTTCGCTTCTTTTTCTACCGGGTCGGCGTTGGAAGCGCCAAGGGCTATCCGGTACAAAATAGCCATTTCGGGGTCTTTGCGGATTTTATCTTCATGCAGCAACCAGTGGCCGAACTCGTGTGCCACGGTAAACTTGCGCCGGTTTTCCGGCTCGTTCAAGTTGACGTACATGACCGGCCGGCCGTCGTCGATGTTAATAAAGCCCGACACGTTGTCGAAATCGGAAGGAAACGGCTGCTCGTGCACGTCGATGCCGTAATTTTTCACCAGTTCATACACGTCAACCGGCGGCTCAAGCACGTAATTCTCAGCCAGCACGCTGTCGGCTTTTTGTATGGCGGCCGCGATACTCATGGCGTTCCCTCCTTTCATTCTACTTATAGTATAGCAGTTTTGCGTTCTGGAGGGCTACAGCCATTCGCGGTCTTTGTTGATATCGTGCTTTTTGAAGTACGCCTCGGTGAGGTCGATATCGAACTGGTTGGCCAGATCCATCAGGTAGTTGAGGCCGTCGGCGAATTCCTCCACCAGGTTATCTTTGGTTTCCGGCTTCTTTTCGCCTTTGAAGGCCGTTTCCTTCCGGATCGCCTTGGCCAGTTCGCCGCATTCTTCGCTAAAAAGCAGGTAAATCTCAGGGATTGAGTTTTTATCCCAGCCTTTTTCTTTGCAGACTTTGGCGATGTGTTCTTGCAGTTCTTTGAGCGTTACGTCTTTCATTTGTTTGAATCTCCTTTAATGCTTTCTACTAATATATAGCAAACGGGCAGTTTGGAATGGCCTCTTGAGACGTCCTTTGTAAGTTGTGTGACCGAGTGGCCTGCGGCTTCAATTTTTCCGACCCACTCTACGGGTACCATGAGTATGCTCCCTTCACGCGCCACGCGGTTAAACTCGCTGAGGCTTTCGAGTAGGAGACTGATGCCACCGGTGGCGCAGTTTCTTCCATAAGGCGGGTCGACTACAATATAATCGACCGCATCGTTTTTGATTGGCAACTGCGTGGCGTTGGCGGTAAGGTAGCCCTTGATCGGTGTAAAATCCGGCTTATATTATTAGTTAATAAGCCTGCGGGAATGGCTTGAACATCCGGCATTGCACGGTGAAGATATCGAATCGATATTTTCCCGATGGCAGCCTCTTCGTCCGATAGCGATTATTGCCCGCCCAGCACCTTCTCTATCTGGTCGAGGTGGCTTTTGCGGTGCTGGTAAAAGAACTCTTTGTCGAGGCCGTGGCGGTGGAGCGCCGAGCTGAGCTGTTCAGAGCCAAGCAGGTGGGGCAGCACGACATAGCTGGCGCCCAGGCGGTATAGTTCGGCCGCTTCGTTGTGGTCGCCGGAATAGCAGATAATAACGGCACTTTTGTTGTGCCGGCGGATATAGCGCACCAGCGTTTTATTGACGAGATGGTCGCCGATGGTGTTCACGACCAGCCGCGCCTTTTCCATGTCGATATCGGCCAGCAGCTCGTGGTCAGTGGCGTCGCCATACAGGAAAGGAATGTGCTTTCGGTCAAGGTCCTCGATGACTTCCGGGTCGTAATCTATCACGACGAAATCGCGCTTCATGTGACGGAACGACCGTACGAACTGCGCGCCGCCGTTCATGTAGCCGAAGAGTATCAGCGGGTAGGCCTTGGCGCGGTGCTCTTGCTCGTGGATGACCCTGCGCTCGAAAATATACAAGTGCTTTTCAAACCGCTTGAAAATCCATTCGTCGTATTTCATCAGGTAAGTGGAAATGGTAATGGTGATGATGGCGACCAGCGTGATAACGGCGCTGAGCTGCTGGCTGACAAGCCCCGAGCCGACGGCCAGTACCACCAAAATGATAGAAAACTCGCTGATTTGCGACAGGTTGATGGCCGTCATGAAACTGGTGCGCTTGGTGTAGCCCAGCAGCCCCAGCGACACCATGACGGCCAGCGGTTTTACCACGATAGTCACGGCCGAAAGGATGATAGCAGGAATGAGCGCGGCCTTCAGGCTGTCGAGCTGCAGGCTTTCACCCAGCGTGATGAAAAAGATGATGATAAAGAAATCGCGCAGCGGCTTGAGCTTGGCGCCGATTTGGTGTACGTAGGGCAAATGCGCCAGCGCCACGCCGGCGAACAGCGCGCCGACCTCTACGGAAAAGCCCACAATGTTTACCAGCGACGCCACGCCCAGGCCCCAGGCCAGCGCGCAGATAAACAGCAGTTCCTGCGATTTGGCGATGAACTTGGAGGCGCGCGGCAGCACCTTGGCGCCCAGGAATGCCAGCACGCCGATAACGATGATGCCTTTCAGTGTCAGCAGCCCGATGTCGAACGCACTAAGCGCGTGGCCGGTTTGTGCGGTAACGTACAACAGCGCGAAGGTCGCCACGATGTCGTCGACCAGCACCACGCCGATGGCGATTTGGCCGTTCAGCCGCCCCAGCTGTTTTTTGTCACTTAGCACCTTGGCGATGATGATGGTGCTGCTGAAGAACAGCGCCAGGCCAATGATGACCGCCGCGCTTATGGCAAACCCGAACGCCGTGGCGATCAGGTAGCCGGTCGTTCCCATGGTAGCCAGCAGTGCGAACGCGGTGATGAATACCGGCCGGCCGAGGCGTCTTATTGCCGCGATGCTGAGTTCCAGCCCGATGATGAATAGCAGCAGCGCAATGCCGATCTCACTGAAGGTAGTAAAGGCGTCGTGTCCCCGTACAAGGTTTAGAAACTCTGGCCCCGCAATAATGCCGGTAATGATGTAGCCCATAATCAGCGGCTGGCGCAAGAGGCGCATCACCAGGCTGACGGCGGCCGCCAC
>CBIMUR010000012.1:0-9646 GCA_966247155.1 uncultured bacterium | reverse complement strand
CGAGTGTCGCACGAGCAGCTGGTAAAACATCAGCTGCTGGTTGTAGCGGTGGAGTTTTATCTTTTCGTACTCGGTCCGGCCGTTCCAGCTGCGCGCGGCCTTGCCGGTTTTGTAGTCGGTGACGATGATGGTTTTAGCCTCCTCGTCGATATCTACCAGGTCGAGCGAACCGGTAAGGTGCGCCTTCCCCAGGCGGACATTTTGTCCCGCGAAGTTCAGCTCGGTCTTTTGCTGCAGGCTGAACGAGCTGTATTTTGCCTCGAGGTAGGCGGTCAGCGTGTCGCTTCCCTTTTGCAGGTAGTCGCGGAAGTCCTTTTCCGGCAGGTGCTGTCCGAGGAGGTTTTGTTCGAAATCGTGCAAAACGTCCTCAAGCGGGCGCGGCTTTTTAGTGGCGCAAAAATGCGAGTGCGCGCGTTGCAGCGTGGCGTGGATGGCCGAGCCGTAGGCGGCGCTGGGGCTTATGGCATGCGGGAAGCGCAGCAGGTTGTCGAGTAAGAACGTGCGCGGGCCGCCGCGTGATATGTCGAGGAAATTATTGAGGTGGGTGCTGCTGAGCTTGTAATTCTCAAGCATCGGCAGCAGCAGTTCCTGCATGGTTGGCTGCATCGGGTTGATGAGCGGCTGGTACCAGGCCGTTTCAAGCGCGCGGGTGAGGCTTGCGATAGTGGATTTCGGGCGGACGGGCGTTGCCTGCCAGTCTTCCCCCGTAAGGAAGCTGGCGCGCAGCGTGCTTTTGCCGCTTTCATTGCTGAGGCTGTAGGAAATGGTGAGACGTGCGCGGGCGCGGGTCATGGCGACGAAAAACAGGCGCAAGCGCTCGTCGAGCGTGTCGCCGCTGGGCGCGAGCGGCAGGTTCTCCGGGTAGCTGATGAGTCGGCTCCGGCTGCGGACGCGCTCGCCCCACGCGCTGTCGATGGCGCCGATAATGTAGACGTCGTCGAACTCCAAGCCCTTTGATTTGTGCGCGGTCATGAGATTGATGGCGTCGTCTATGCGCTCGCTGTGCGGCCGCACGCTGGTGATGGTGCTGCCAAGGCTGCGGTGCAGGCGGATGAACTCGAGGAAAGACTGGAGCGTGGGCGTTTCATTTGGCTGGTAGTCGCGCAGCTTGGCGCGGATGGTGCGCAGGGCCTCGAGGTGCGTGAGGTAGAGATCGGGCTGCTGCTGCAGGTTTTTTTGCGAGAAGTAGTAGGTGAAGAGTGGTGAGGAGAAAATAATGCCGTGGTTTCCACCGCTCGCGTCGTCCCCTCCCTCTGGTCGGGACGTAGCATCGCTATCCGCGGGTCCTGTCGAGCGGTCCGCCCCTGAAAATTTTTCAGCTCTACTGAAAACATTTTCGGGCGCTGCCCCGCCGCTCGCCACCCGCGCTGGCGTATTAGTGACGGTCGGGCGGCTTGGCATTCCTGAGGTGTAGACGGCTGCCGGTGCATCTTCCGGATGAGAAACATTGCTTGGCTGCCCAGAGAATTCAGCTGGCGTTTCCTTGCTATCCGAGGACTGTTTGAGCTGTGCGAGTTCCGCAGGAGACAAAGAAGCGACGGCTGAATTATCCAGGCGCAGACGAGCCTGTTTCGAGTCGGAAGATGTGCCTGCAGCGCCAGATGAAGTAACTCCCAATATAATATCCAACATCGGCTCCAGCGGCGTGTGTGCCAGGGCTTGCGACTGGGTGACGAGCCATTCGTGCAGCGGCTGCAGCGCGGGCGTGACGGCCATGACTTCCATCCATTTCTGGTGGTTTTGCTGCGCGGCGAGGCTGAGGCGCCACACGTCAACGGGGGCGATGCCGAACGCCGGATGCGCGAGAAGCTCGGGCAGCAGGCTGTCGGCGAGGTCGTGCCGCTTTTCGAAAAGCGCGACTAAAATCCGCGCGACATGCTCGATTATTTTGATCGTTTCCAGCTCGAGGACGTTGTCGCGGCGCTCGTAATTCACCTTTATGCCCGCCTGGGCAAAATGCGGCAGCAGCGCGATAATCTCATGGTGCCGCCGTGCCAGAACGGCGATGCTTGCCGGAGAGACGCCCGCTTTTATAGAATCGGCGATAGTATCAACCAGCCACTGGCGCTCATCGCTGGCCGTCGGCAGCTCGACAAGCTGCACGCTGCTGCCGGCAGTGTCGCGGTGCGGCGTAAGGGTTTTATCAAGGCCGGGAACGATATTTTCCAGGCGGTTTTGCCCCTGCGTGATGACGCCGCGCGCGTGCGACAGCACGGTTTCGGTAGAGCGGTAATTGTCGGTGAGGGCGATGATTTTGGTCTGTTCGTACAGCTCGCGGAAGCCGTTGATATTGCCCACGTCGGCGCCCTGGAAGCTGTAGATCGCTTGGTCGTCGTCGCCTACTACCAGCACGTTCGGGCGGCCTTCGTTTACCTCGCTGTTGGTGAGGTTGTAGAGGATGCGCATTTGCGCCATGTTGGTGTCTTGGAATTCGTCAACCATAACGTACTGGTATTTTTCCTGCAGGTTGTAGCGCAGCTCCGGAAAAACTTCCATGGCGTGGACGACGCGCAAAATCATGTCGTCGAAGTCGTACAGCTCGGCCTCCTGCATGCGCGCCAGGTACTGGTAATACACGTAGCTGACGGCGCGTAGTTTTTTGGCGCGCTCGCGCGATTTCAGCGCGAACTTCCCCGTCTCGTCTTTTTTCATCCAGGCGTTTCGCCATGCGGTGATGGGTTTGGTGGAGTTAAGATCGAGCGCTTCGCCAACTGCTGCCTCCAGACTGTCGGCCAGCACGCGCGAGAGCTCCGTAACGCCTGGCAGCGGGATTTTTTCGCCGGCAGCGCGGATAGTTTCAACCAGCGGCGCTAGCTGCTCGGCGGTCGTTTTGGAGAGCCGGGCGGCGAATAATTCGGCCAACAGCGGCTCGGCCAGGTCGATTATTTTGTCGTTCGCGTCGAGCACGGCCAGCAGTTCGTCGCTGGTAAGGCCGCTTTTTTTCAGCTCGGAAATGGTAGCAAGCGTGTCACCAAGGTGCGTGTATTCGCCGTTCATTTTGCTGGCAAGCGGGTTGTTGTAGTCGAGCTCGTCGAAGATTCCGCGCAAAATTTCGTAGCAGCTTAGCTCGTCGGCCGCGCGGAAGTTTGCCCCGTGGTAAAAAAACTCGCCGTTCTGGTTGATGATCTCGGTGCCGAAGCTGTGAAACGTATGGATTGCTACGCGGTAGGCGTTCGGCCCGATGATCTGCGTGAGGCGTTCGCGCATAGCATTAGCGCCGCTGTCGGTGAACGTGAGGCAGAGGATGTTGTCGGGCAGCGTGTCGGTTTTCTGCAAAATGTTGGCCGCGCGCATGCTGAGCAGTTCGGTCTTGCCCGTGCCCGGCCCGGCTATTACCATCACCGGCCCGTCGATAGTATCGACGGCTTCTTTTTGTGCCGCGTTTAGTTTTTCGTACCGGGTAGTGAAATCCATCGGTATTCATTATACATCATAAATGGTTATGGGTTTTGTTCGTTAAGTAGCCTCGCCATTCCCTACATTCTCTTCAAAGCCAACCCCGTCCCACCCCTCATTCCGCCTTAGAACAAGCCAGCCGGCGCCGCGTCTCCTCGGCCGCTCCTTCGTTGCAATCTGCGGAACTCGCTACCGCTCAGACATCCTCGATTGGGCAAGAAGCACCGACCTCCGAGACCGGGCTGTCCGACAGTGTTCTTTCATCGGAATGAGCGGCGGGACGGCTCCGTAGAACCGAAGGGTCTCGCCTTACAAGTGCCGAGCCCCTCCGTCAACCTCTCTCCGATGGGATGTCCCCGTTCAGGGCGAGCCAAGCGCCACGGGCGAGCTTTCAGCTCCCCGTAGAGCGGCCCTGAGGAGAGACGGTGGCGGTGGGGCGAACAAAATAGCGGCAACCTCTCCAACCACCCTTTTCCATATCCTGCAAACAAATGCTACAATAAAGCCATAATGACCGAGGAAATCTATGACGACATGGCGCTTGAGCGCATCGCGAAAGAGCGTTTTGGGCTGGACGTGGACATCAGCCAGGTCGTCGCGCGTGAGATAGACGTCAGCCGCACGGCCACGGCCACGGTTTTTCTGACGAAGAAAAAGCAGCTGCTGGTATTCGTGAACGGCCACTCAAAATTGCTGCTGAGCGATGTTAAAAAGATAATCTCGCGCATGGGCCTGAAGGCCGAGCTGTACTTTCCGCCGAAACACCAGCCGGATTATTTTGATGCCGTCGGCCGAGAAAAATTCCGCGAGGTCTTCCCCGGGCGCGGCCATATCAGCGACGAGGATATTCTTTTTTACCGCACGTTGGCACCATACAATCCGGCGCTTGTACTAATAAGCGAGGTGAAACACGGCGAAATTTACAAATACGACAGCGACGCGCGCGGCGGCTGGCGCGTGGCGGCCAAGTTTGCCTATCGCCGCATCAAAACCAGCTAGCGCCTGGCTGGCGTTATGATTCGGCGTGCGCTACAATAGCCGTAGATGAAACGGCTTGTGCTTTTACCATCCCGCCCGCCCGTCCAGCGCGGCTTCACCATCGTTGAGATTATCGTCATTATCGTGGTGATTACTATCCTCGCGACGATTTCGCTGGTCACCTACCACAGCGTCCAGGCGGGCGCCAACGACAAGGCGCGCGAAGCCGACGTGGCGGCTATTATGGACGCGCTGGAAAAATACTACCAGAAAAACGGCGAATACCCGGCAGACGACCAGCTCAACCCAACGAACAGCCCGACCCGCCTGCCGGATTTCACCGCGGTAAAATCAGTGCTGCCAACAATTGGCGACGACCCGCTGACAGGTCCGGGCGATTACCAGTTTTATGCGGACTGTCTTAGGACAGGGTGTACGAACACTAGTGACAACTGGAAAAACTACATGACCAAGTCGTACTGGTATCATTCGCGCGACACCGCCCACACGGGCGCTACCGACTCGTTCCCGAGAGACGTCGCGGCAAGCTACGGCAGCAACACCGGCTGGGGCTGCACGGTGACGACCTACTACAACGACCCAGGCTATGTGATTGCCTGGTATAGCGAAGCTAAAAAGATATGGGTTTTCAAACGCAGTGCGCACGGCAAAGTAGAGATCGCCTCGTATGGCAGCGGGCCGGTCGCACCGCAGACGTGCGCGTTCAGCTAGCCTTTCAAATCAAGAATAACAAGGTGTTCGATATGCGGCGTCCGCGGGAAAAAGTTGTAGCCGCGGTGCGCGCGGATGCCGTATTTTTCGGCGAGACGGGCGACGTCGCGGGCCTGGGTGACCGGGTTGCAGCTGAGGTAGATGATCCGGCTGGGCGCGGCTTCAAGGAGTTTCTTCACGACGTCCTCGTGCAGGCCGGCACGCGGGGGGTCAACGATAATGGTCGCATCGCCAGAGATATGTTCAAGCGCGTTTTCGCTGGGCGCGAGAATAGCCTTTGCGGTTCCTTCCCTTCCCAGCGCTATGATATTGCGCTGCATTTCGCGTACGGCGTGCTCGTTGATTTCTACCATCGTCACGTCGCTGCCACCGATCGTCAGGCCGACGCTGCCGACGCCGCTGTAGAGGTCGATAGCCGGCTTGCCGTCCTCAACCCATTCTTTCATGTCACGGAGCGCCTGCTCGTACACTGGCAGGTTGATCTGGAAAAAGCCTTCCACGGCGTAGGTAAATGACACGCCGAGGATGGTATCGGTGAGTGTCGTTTCACCCCATGCCTGGAGCCGCCGGGTAATGACGCTGGCCGGGCTTTTCGGGTTGCTGAAAATCAGTTCAAAGCCGGCGACGTGCAGATTTTCTATCTCTTCCTTGGTAAAAAGCGCAAAATCCTCGTCTTTCACATAGAGCTGCGCGGCCACGTTACCGGCCTGGTCACACCGGATGATGGCAGTTTTTAGGCTGAAGGCTTGCGCGCCACGCGCACGCAGCACGTCGCGAATGGCCCGGGCCGCCCCGCTTATGGCCGGATGCGCCAGGCTCGTCCCCTGTACCGGAATCTTGCCATGCGTGCCCCGGCGGAAGAACGCCAGGTCCAGCTGCTGTGTGCCGTTGTCCCACCAAAAACTGAATTCGATTTTGTTACGGTATTCAAACTGGCGGCCGTCGGTATACACGTCGATTGGCTCGGGTAGCACGATATCGTGCAGCTCGAACGCCTCTTCTATCAGCGCGGCTTTGTAGTGCTGCTCGGCCTCGGGCGTCATGATTTGCCACGGGCTGGTCGATAGGTAACTTTCCGGGTCTTTCGGCCCGATGCGCTCGCCGCTTGGCGCGAGAACCTGGGTAACGAACCCCTCCACGTAGCCCGACTTTTTCTTGGTAACCTGAATCTCCACCTGCTCGCCCGGTAGCCCGCCCCACGCGAACGCTTTTTTGCCGTCTTCAAGCCGGCCAAGCGCTTGCCCGCCGCCGACGATCTTCTCGAGCATGAGAGTTTTGCGTAACGGTCGTTTCATATCTCCCTAGTATACGTTACTTCCACGGGGATACGAAGGTGATATTGCCGCCTTTTCGCCGCGAGGAGTATAATAAATAGAGCATAAGCTGCTAAAGGAGCTTCCATGTCGGCAAATGAGCCATCATTTGATAAAGACGCGAGCCCTTGGTCGATCAAGGAGGCGCCTGGCCGTGCCGTCTACATCTCCGGAGAATACCATGCGCTCGAGAACCCTGAGCAGCGCGCGGATTACGCGCGCCAAGCACGCCATATTGCCAAGCGAGCAATCGACGCGATGCAGATGGACAAGCGGCTAGCGTTTGAGACGAGCGTGGTCATTGGAGAGCTGGCGGCAAACGCGCTGCAATATTCAGGCAAACTAAGCGAGCTTGACGTGGTGTATTTGGCTGGAGAGGGAGCGGAGACGGTGTATGTCGTGGCCGTCAACCCGGCGGCCGACGCCGAGCGCGCGCCTGGTATCGAGCAGGCGGGGCGCCATGTCGCGGAGGTTGGCAACGACGTGGCGGAGCATGGCTGCGGTTTGGGAATGATAGAGGCCTATACGGATGGCCAGTGGGACCAGCGTAACCTTCCTGGGATCGACGGCCGGCCACAAATTATTACCTATGCGATTTTGCATGCGGGGTTGCCACTTTCATCGAACGGGGACGACACAGATGCTCCGCCACAGGCGGCCTGATCGTATGTGCGCAGTATACGCTTTGTTTTTATATAAACCGTAAGAAATATAACAGACGTAAAATTTTTTACGTCTATAGTTGGTGTGGGAGCGCCCCAATGAGACACAATTAAGTGGCTATCGTTTTGGTAGTTTTATGGGAGAATCTTATGTCACAGATTAAAAACGCGTCAAACGCAAAAATGACCGCACTATTTTCGGCGGGCGCCTCGTTTATCGGCATGATGGCGGCCGTGCCAGTATCACTTGCACTATTTTCAAATGCTCCGCAGGCGCAAGCTATGCAGCAACCGCAAACTGACAGCTATGCGCAATATGCAAAAGCCTACACCGACGGCTACCTTTCCAGCATGGACGGCCAGGAAGTAGGAAGCTGCGCCGAGCCCCAAGGCTCTACGGCGTCAATGAAGTCATCATCCGCGCCGGTAGCAACCGCTGCCAGCTACCACGCGAAAAAATCACCAATGCATAAAAAGAGCCACAAAAAACCAATGACCAAAATGCAGTGGCAGAAAAACATCAGCAATTCATACAATCACTATATTTCGGTTACCAACAACAAGACAGAAGTAAAGACCAAGAACATCAACAGCAATAATACTATCGGATCAAACAACACCACCACTTCCTCCGTGTCGGTCAGCGACTCGAACGGCGCGGTCGTCAGCAACAATACCGCGACCAACGGAAGCAACTTCAGCCACACCGATGTCGACAACATGGCGTCGAACAACACGGTCACCGTGAAGGACTCGTTCAACAAAACCGACTCGCACGACAAAAAAATCGTCGTGAAAGATTCGGGCAACACTACCACTACTACGACAACGAACAACACCACGGTTATCAATGACTCATTCAACAAAAAAACGAACGTAGACGTTGACGTCGACCTCAATTCGCACAACAAAGTCTACGTCAAGCACGACGAACTGCACCTCTAGACCGGAGCGCTCGTAACGACAAAGCACCCCTTCCTTGCGGGGTGCTTTTCGTGAGTGTTACCTGCGTACGTACGCTGCCGCTTCGCTGAGTGGCAGCACCTTCAGGCCGCTCTCCTTCACCATGCGCAGCTGCCGGTCGAGCTGCGCGCTGGTGACGCTGTATTTCCCGTCCGCGTCTACCCTGTGGTAGGTAAGCACGACCCAGACGCGGTGCCGCTTTGCGCCATCGAGCCACGATGCGAATTCCGCGTCGCTCGTCGTGCGGGTAACGCCCATGGAATGGATGTTCGTTTCGTCGAAAAAGCGGTCGTTGTAGCCGTAGTCCGACGTGCGGATCAGCGGGTAGTATTTTTCATAGACTGCCTGGGTTTTGCTGTCGTATTGCCCCAGCGGATAAGCAAAGCTGGTGATGGGGCCAAGCTGTTGCTGTTCGAGCGCACGCTTGCTGCTTATCGCGTTGCGCTCGATGTCCGGCGGTTTCAGCATGGTCTGGTTGCAGTGCGTGAGCGTGTGCGAACCTATCTCGTGGCCGGCTGCCTTCAGCTTTTTCAGCGTGTCGAAATTCATGTACCCCGGCACGCGCCCGCCAGCCACGTCGGTGATAACGTACTGCGTGCTGCGGATACCGTATTTTTTAAGCAGGCCGAATGCCTTGTCGCTGACGCTTTGCCAGCCGTCGTCGAATGCCACGGTAACCAGCCCGGCGCCGAGGCGCGCGTCGGGAATTTGGTGGATATCAAAGCCGCGCGTGTCGAGCCAGCCGGCGGCGTGCAGGCTGAGGTTAACGCGGAACGTAGAAGCATCCTGGCTGTTGTTGAAATGCGCGGCGAACTGCTGCCACGAACGGGTGGCGCTCAACGTCGTGACCTCGCTGTACACGTGCTTGCTATGCGTCACGTATTCGATGGAAACGTCGATTGGCACGCCGCTGCGGTACCAGAAGCTATAGGCGTAGGCGTTATCTTTTTTGATGGGGACGGCGTCCATTTGCCAGGCTGGAGAGGCTGCGCCCTTTGGCGGCAATTTTTTCGTTTCGACCCGCAGAAAACGCGTGGCGCCATTATGGAGAACGCCGTATGTCGTGTCTTTGTTCTCTACCGAGCGCGAATAGCCGGCAGGTTCGGAAGTTTCGGGGTTGGTTTTTGTAAGGCCGGGGTTGGCGGCCAGGTTTGGCGTGAGCGCGCGCTGGCCGTGGATTCTTTTTTGGTAGCCGGCAGACAAAATTGGCCGGGGGTCTTGCAGCTGGTCGTTTTCGTCATCGCCACAAACGACGTTGCTGCCAGCTGTCGGCTGGAATGCCGCCCGCTCCAGCATAACCGCCGGCGATACTACCAAAACGATCCGGTAAAAGAAATAAATGACCGCGATAACGCCGCAGCACACCACGAACGGCGACACCAGCGGCACAGTCTGCTGCCAACGCCGGTAGCGCTGCACGTATTTGCCGATCATTCGAACCCTTCTATCTTGCTAACGGCGACTTCGTAGCGCCGGCCTTCCGTCTCCCAGCCGCGCGGAACGGTCCTGAAGCGGCCGAGCAGGATAACTTCTACGAACGCCTGGAGAAAAATGCACAGTTCGATAAAACGCAGCAAATAAAAGTACGGCAGTGTGGCCAAA
>CBIMUR010000011.1:0-9656 GCA_966247155.1 uncultured bacterium | reverse complement strand
CCAACATCATGTTGCCGGAGCGAAAAGACCGCGAAGCGATTTTGAACATCCACTTTAAGAAAAAGCCGGTCGACGAAACGGTAAATATCGACAAGCTCGCTGCCAAGACCGCCGGCTCATCTGGTGCCGACCTCGCGAACATCGCCAACGAGGCGGCTATCATCGCGGCGCGGCGTAACGCCAAGAAAATCAGCAATGCCGACGTGACCGAAGCGTTTGAAAAGGTAGCGATTGGCCCGGAGCGCAAGACCAAGGTGATGAACGAACAGGAAAAGAAAATGACCGCTTACCACGAGGCCGGCCACGCTATCGTGGGGCACGTGCTGCCGGATAGCGACCCGGTGCACAAGGTTACTATCATCCCGCGTGGCGGTACCGGCGGCGTGACATGGTTCCTCCCGCCCGAAGACAAGAGCTACACCAACGTGTACGAGTTCAAGGACATTCTGGCGCGTGCCATGGGCGGCCGCGTTGCCGAGAAGATTATGTATGGCGACGACGGTATTACCACGGGTGCTGGCAGCGACCTGCGCAAGGCGACGGAGATTGCCCGTGACATGATTATCGAACAAGGCATGGGCAGCAAGCTTCGCGACCAGGTCTTCCACGAGGACAACGGCGGGATGATGTTCGACAAGATGACCCACGAGCGGCCGTACAGCGACGACACGGCGAAGGAGATCGACAAGGAAGTCGAGGCACTGATAAAAGAGGCGGCAAAACGTGCCGAAGTAGTTATCAAGCACAATCTCAAATACCTCGACAAGCTGGCGGCCGAGCTGATAGAAAAAGAAACGATCGAAGAGGAGGACGTCGTGAAAACTCTCGCGGGTTCGACGCTTCCGGCGGAGGCCAAGCTTCACTAAAAAGCTGGCACGTAACTTATGGGTCGAGTACGAAGCGCCGTTGCAAGGGCAAACCAGAAACTGACGGTTCAGCATGCGGCGACGCTTTTGGCCGGGTCGATGCTGCTTTCCAGCGCGCTTGGGCTGTTCCGTGAGCGCCTGCTGAACGCGGCATATATGCCCAATTTGCAGGCTGGTACGCATGGATATCCTGTCGGTATCGACGCGTACACCGTGGCGTTTACTATCCCGGATTTCATGTTCGTCATTTTGGTGTCCGGCGCGCTCAGCGTGACGTTTATCCCGGTGTTTAACCAGCGCCTGGGGACGGGCAATAAAAAATCAGCCTGGGAGCTTTCCTCAAGCATGATCAATTTCATGGCAGTCGCCACGCTGATCGCCAGCATCCTCATCATTATTTTTGCCGAGCCGCTGGTGCGTTACGTGGTGGGGCCGGGGCTTGATGAGTCTGGCCGCAACCTGGCAATTAGCATGATGCGTGTCATTGCGGTCAACCCGTTCCTGTTCGCCGTCGCCACGGTGATCGCCAGCATGCAGCAGGCAGTGGGCCGGTTCACATTTTACGCGCTGGCACCGACGATTTATAACATAGGCATTATTATAGGCGTGGTGTGGTTCACTGGCGGCATTGATATTTTTGGCTGGCACGTGTTTGACGGCGGTATTATGGGTGTGGCGCTGGGCGTGGTGCTTGGTTCTATTTTGCAGCTGCTGGTGAGTTCGGTGGGGCTGTTTGGCCTTGGTTTTGACTACCAGTTCAAGATTTTTTGGAAAAACAAGGGCTTCCGCCGGGTGCTGCGTCTGCTGCCTCCCCGCTCTATCGACCAAGGCGCCGACTACCTGAATAGCATCGTCGAGATGAACTTGGCATCGCGCATGGCAGCCGGGACGGTGCGCTCGTACCAGCAGGCGACGACCCTTCACCTCATGCCGATCAACCTGATAGGCGTGGCAATCAGTACGGCCGCCTTCCCCAAGATGACCGAGCGGCTGAGCCAAGGGCGGCCCGACCTTTTCAAGAAAGAGCTGCAGTCGGTGCTGCGGGTCATCATCTGGCTTGCCCTGCCCGTCGCGACGATCACGTTTTTCGGCCGCGGTTACCTGGTGAACTTTATTTATAACGGCGGTGACCCGCTGATTGCCGGCTTGCTGGGAACGTTGGTGGCGGCAATTTTGTTCCGTTCGATTTACTACATCGCGGCGCGCAGTTTTTACGCCCAGCAAGACACGAAAACCCCGCTGTATATATCGTTTTTTGCCATCGCGCTGAATATCGTGCTGGCTATCTGGTTTACGATGGAGCTTGATATGGGCGCGTACGGCCTGGCGTGGGCGCAGTCGATCGTGGCGTTCGTGGAGGTGATGATTTTGTTCTTCGTGATGTCGCGCCGGATCAAAGGCCTGTTCGACTTTGACTTCGTGCACGCGGTCATGCGCATGGCAAGCGCCACCGGTTTCATGGCGGTGGTCAGTTATACGGCAGTGCAGATTTTCCCGCTTGGCGTTAATGACCAAAGCTTTTTGGCGACGTTTCCGAAGTTCCTGCTGATCGTAGTGATCAGCGTGTCGTCATACGTGCTGTTCAGCCGCATGCTGAAGCTTTCTGAAGCCGACCCTATCATCAGCCGCTTTAAATTGCTGCTGTTTGGGCGCATGCGCTCAAACTGATATAATTGACCTCTAGAAACTATGAACCAATCGACCATCCGCAACTTTTGTATTATCGCCCACATCGACCACGGCAAGTCGACGCTTGCCGACCGTATGCTTGAAATCACCGGCACCGTGCAAAAGCGCGACATGAAAACGCAGCTGCTCGACAGCATGGAGCTGGAGCGGGAAAAGGGAATTACCATTAAGCTAGCGCCGGTGCGGATGAAATATGAAGGCCACGACCTGAACCTTATCGACACGCCCGGGCACGTGGATTTCAGCTACGAAGTAAGCCGCAGCCTTGAGGCCTGCGAGGGCGCGGTGCTGGTGGTAGATGCCAGCCAGGGGATCCAGGCGCAAACGCTGGCCAACGTATACCTGGCGCTTGCCGCCGATCTAACAATTATTCCGGTGCTGAACAAAATCGACCTCCCCGCCGCCGACGTGCCGCGCGTTTCCGCTGAAATTATCAACTTGCTGGGCTGCAAAGAAGACGACATTTTGAAGATCAGCGCCAAAACGGGCGAGGGCGTGCCGGAAGTATTGAGCGCCGTGGTAGAGCGCATCGCGCCGCCAATGGGCGAGGCTGAAAAGCCGACCCGCGCGCTGATTTTCGACAGTTACTACGATGATTACCGCGGCGTGATTTTGTATACGCGCGTGGTAGACGGGGTAATCAAAAAAGGCGACACGATAGAAATGCTGGCGACCGGCGCGCACGGCCTGGCACTGGAAGTGGGCGCGCTTTCGCCGACCATGAAGGCGGAAACTGACATTTCGACCGGCGAAATCGGCTATATCGTGACCAACCTTAAAACCACCCGCGATGCCAAAGTGGGCGATACCGTGACGGTAAAGCGCTCGCACGCTGCTACCCCCCTGCCCGGCTACCAAAATGTCAAACCGTTCGTGTATGCGGGGTTCTTCCCTGTCTCCAATGAAGATTACAATGAGCTAAAAGAAGCGGTCGAAAAGCTTTCCCTTAGCGATTCAGCCCTGCAGTTCGAGCCGGAAAATTCGCCCGTCCTGGGCTTTGGCGTGCGCATCGGGTTCCTTGGCCTTTTGCATATGGACATCATCCGCGAGCGGTTGGAGCGCGAGTATAACCTCGACCTAGTGGTCACGAACCCCTCGACCGACTACCAAGTGACGCTCAGCGGCGGCGAAGGGCTGGACATAAAAAGCGCCAGCGACCTGCCCGACCCCACCAAAATAAAAGAAATCCGCGAGCCGTGGATAAACGGCGAAATCGTCGTGCCAAAAGAATACATTGGCAGCGTGATCCAGCTGATCGTCAGCAAGCGCGGCCGGCAGAAAAACCTCAGCTACATAGACGAACGCGCGCTTATCAGCTTTGAGGCGCCGCTGGCCAACCTGCTGACCGACTTTTACGACCAGCTGAAAAGTGTGACGAGCGGCTTTGGCAGCTTCAATTACGAGCTGGCTGGCTACCAGGCGGAAGACCTGGTGCGGATAGATTTTTACGTGGCCGGCGAGATGGTCGACGCGCTTTCTATCATGGCGCACCGCAGCGAGTCGCAGCGGATTGGCCGGGAAGTGACTGCCAAACTAAAAGAAGTGATTCCGCGTCAGAGCTTCGAGGTCAGCCTGCAGGCGGCCATCGGCGGCAAGTTCATCGCCCGCGAAAATATTGGTGCCTACCGCAAAGACGTGACCGGCTACCTGTATGGCGGCGACGTCTCGCGCAAGAAAAAGCTGCTGGCCAAGCAGGCAAAAGGGAAGAAGCGCATGAAACGCTTTGGCAAGGTAGACATTCCGTCCGAGGCATTCACCGTGATGCTCAGGCGTGACTAGCGCGCTCTTGTTATTTGGCGTGGGAATAGGTATGATAGAACTAATAGAGTCTAGAGGGGTATGGTAATGGTACAGTATACACAATTCGCGGATATTTTAGGTCTGGGAACGCCAGAGCTGATCATTATTTTGATTATCTTGCTGGTGCTGTTTGGCGGAAGCAAGCTGCCGCAGCTTGCACGGAGCGTTGGAACGTCGATGAAAGAACTGCGCAAGGGTGTCCAGGATGATCCAAAAGAAACAGCCGAAAAGCCAAAACGCTCAAAATCTAAAAAGCGGGCATAGCGGCACGGGCAAAGCGCCCGCCGCGACATTTTCAAGCCACGTGGGCGAACTGCGGCGGCGGATTCTTTTGGTCGCGCTCGCGTTCGTTATTGCTTCTGGGTTGGCGTACAATTACCATGATTTTTTCGTAGCGCTGATCATGCGGCCGCTGGGCACCGAAAAGCTGATTTATCTCACGCCTGGCGGCGGCGTCAATTTTATTTTCCAAGTTTCGCTGTATGCAGGGCTGGTAGCGGCGGCGCCCGTTTTTATTTACCAGCTGTACGGGTTTATACGCCCGGCGCTTCCCCTCCGTGCGCGGCGCTCGGCCGTAAAAGTGGTGAGCGCGGCCGTTTTGCTGATGCTTTGCGGCGTGGGCTACGGCTATTTTGTGGCGGTCCCTTCGGCGTTGCACTTCCTTTCTACGTTTGCCGGCGACGCGGTCACGCCCAGCCTGACCGCCGACTCCTACCTGAGTTTTTTCCTGGCATATATAGCAGGGCTCGGCGTGCTGTTTGAATTGCCGCTCCTACTGCTCTTCTTGCACTGGATTCACCCCATGACGCCCGGTGGCGTCGTAAAATCGGAACGGTATGTCATATTGCTGGCGTTTGTCGTGGCAGCTATTATTACGCCAACGCCGGATGTTTTTAACCAAGCTATGATTGCTCTGCCACTTATATTCATCTACCAGCTTGGCGTCGTAGCGGTGCTTGCGGCGATTCGGAAGGAACGGCGGGCTGCCAAGCCGCGGGCGCGTGAAACACCCGAGCTTCATACTCCTCCTGCTACGGCAGAGAAGACGCCAAAGCCGGCTCCTGCCGGGGCGGTAGCCGCAACGCCTCGCCGCCCGCGGCAAAAGACAGTCGACGGTTTCGGCCGCCGCGCCGCCATGAAGCGCACCGCAAAAACCGGCTAGTTAACGACCGCCGTGTACGTAACGCTATCTTCAAACGTGCCAGCGGGGAGCGACGTGTCGGTACATATGCCGTACCATACGTTGGTGGTGACGGCAGGGTTAGCTGCCGAGCTGCTGGTTGCGACGGTTTCGGGCTGCGAAGACGAAGCGGGAATGGCGGCAAATGGCTCGCTAGGTACAGCGCCGCTTGAGCTGACGCTGGTAGGACCCGCGCCAAAGCTGCCCACGCCGTCAACGCGGAACCCCCACGTGTTGGCAGAAAGGCTGGCCGGCGAGCTGCCGGTGCCGTCCGCCGGGCTGATCGTGCCGCCGTTCGTGCCAGTCATCTGGTTGTCGGTATCGCTGTCGCTGAGAGTCAGCGTATAGCCCGTGCTCGAGTCGGTCTCGACGGCGACGCTGTCTTTTTGCACGGTGCACGCTACCGATACGCTTGGCGTCACGTTAAGCGTGACCATGCCATCGGAGCTTAATGAAATGCCGCAGCTATTGTACGTGCACGTGCCATACGTGCCGCTGCCATATGTACTGTCCGCGCGTATGGTTGCCGCCGGGAAGGCCAGCCAGGCGGATATTACGATAGCTAGCGCGACGAAAAGGTGATGTAGCCGGACGCGTTTCATTGCCGCCTCCTGTACCGTAGCAAGATGGCCGTGAGAAAGGCGGTGGCTGCCAGGGCAGGGGGAATGATGAACCACGCGTACTTCTCGTACCACGGCGTAGTTCGTGTGGTAGCCGCCACCCGTATAACGTGCAGGCGCGCGACTGCCGATTGGCCGTTTGCCGATGCTGTCACCTTGATAGTATTTTTGCCCATATGCAGCGGGACCAGCACGCCGAACGTTTTGCTTGGCGCGGTCAGGTGGGCCCTCTCCGTGTTGTTTACCTCAATAACTTGGGTGGCTTTCATGTTTGTTACGCCCGTAAGAAAGACAGAATCGTCACTGGTGGTGAAGTTTTCAGCCGGGCTGGTAATGCGGATCGTCAGCCCGTCCGGTGCCTTACTTTCAGGCGAGGCTGGCGTGTCTTTGGCTGGCAACTCGGGCGTGCCCAGCGCGCCTGGCTGCGTATTGCCAGGGGTGGCGGGTGTGCCCGTAGGAGGTGTCGTATCGGGGGTAGTAGGCGTAGGGGATGAAGGTGGCGTCACATCGGGCGCGGCGGCAACCGACAGGTCTATGGCCGCTATACTCCCTATGCCGCAAGGGTTCGACGTTTGGAGGGTAAGATGGTTGTCGCCCCTGTCGAGCGTTACCTGCATTTGAAAATCGCCGCTTGCGTCGCTGGTAGTATCACCGAGCGAGCGTCCGTTGGTTTTTAACGTGACGGTGCTATATTGCGTGGTCGTTCCCTTTACGGTAGTCGTCGGCTCTGCGAGCTCCGCACCGGCAGCCGGCGCGGTGACGACGGGTTGTGTCGGCATCCGGCAAATGTCGGAGTGGATGGTGACGCTGCCAAGCAAAACGAATGGAAGGCTGAGAAGCATCACGCCTTTGCCAAGCATCGCTACGTTTTCTTGCTTTTAGCTTTTCGTTTCAGTACCAGCCAAATGACAAGGAGGAGTAGCGCGATAATAAGTACTACGGAAACCCACGGGTGCATGAGAAGGACCCACTGGCCAGGAAGCTGCTGCGTTTCGCCGGCAACCGTGGCGGTCTGTTCAACGTGGAAAAAGCCTATCGGCGGAGTTTTATCCCAGGTAGAGCTTATTTTACGTTCCGTTTGCGGTAGGACGTGCCGCTTTACGTCTGAAGTGAAGACGGTCTTTCCGAACATGTTCTTGATGCTTGTTTTTACCGTCGTGACGAAGTGGATCCCGCCGGTGTTGCCTATGATCGCGCCGGTCTTCAGCGACGTACCCATGGCAAAAGGGCCGACCCCTAGCGCCTTGGCCGAGCCGCTGGTCTTTACCTTGCCTTGGACGGTAATGTAGAGGATATTGCCTACGCGGTTGTGGCTGACGACGCCATCAGAGGTAATGGCTGGCGTGGACTCGGCGAAGAGAACGGCGTAGTATCCGCCCGGGGCAGTATTTGGCGGGACTTCCAGGGTGTATGCAACTTCGGTGGTTTTATGCGGCTCAAGCGAACGCGACGTTTCGCCGGAAAAGTGGATCCACTTCGAGGCATCGGAGGTGCCTGGCAGCTGCGTGAACTGCGGGTCGTAATCGACGCCGGCAACATGGTAGGGGCTGGCAGAAATTTTAATATCGAACTTGGCATCGCCACTATTAATGACGTTGAAGGTACCCTGCGTGCTGCCACCTGGAGGTGCCGACAGTTCGGTCGATGACGGCGTAACAGTGATATGTTGCGTGCCTCCACCCGGTTGCGCGGCTGCGGCTGCCGTGATACCAGTACCGACGGCAATAAGCGCGGCACAAATGGCCGTAGACACGGCGTGGGAAAGGCGGGAACGGACAGTCTGCACGGCCGCCCCTCTAGTTGACAGTTGCCGTGTAGGTCACGCTGTTGGTGTAAGTGCCCGAAGCGGCAGATGTGTCAACGGCAACGCCATACCAGACGGTCGTGGTGTCGTTGGTCGCGGTCGTTGAGGTGGTGTTGAGGGTGTCTGGCGAAGCAGTAACAGGTACGGCGGCGAATGTCGTGCTGCCGATAGCCTGGTTTGATGCAGCCTCGGTTGGGCCGCCGGCGCCAAAGCCGCCCGCGCCATCAACTCGGTAGCCCCAGCTGTTTGCCGTGAGTGCGACTGGCGACGCGAAAGTGCCTTCGACAGCCGGAATCGTGTTGCTGCCAGATTCTAAGTCGGTCGAAGCAGTGGTTTCGTTGAGTTTTAGCGTGTAGCCAGAGGTGGCGTTGGTGCTGACCGTTACCGTGTCGCTGGCAATGGTCTGTACGCCGGCACCAGTAGGCGTGGCATCAATGTTTACCGTACCGCTAGAGCTCAACAGGCTGATGACCGAGCCAAGGCTCGATGAAATTGTCGTGCTTGTCGTGGCAGCGCCAGCGTTTGCCGAGGTAAGCGCGACGACACCTACGAGCGCTAGACCGACAGTGATACCAAGTTTGAGTTTGTGATTATGAAATATAGCCATAATGATCCCTATTTTATGAGTCCCTTATCCCTCGTCTCTCGTTTATACCGATTGCTTCTAGTTAACCACGAGCATAATTTTTACGCAAGTAGTGAAATGAACATTAAAGCATATTGACACGGCTCCGCCTAAACGTTTACCATAAACGTAAAGAGGCGTGAAAGTACAAAGTGCGAGGGAGTACACATGGCGTTGCAAGAGGACGTGCAGACATTGCTGCAAAAAGAAATGGACCGCAAGGATTTTTTGCGGCACCTTGGCATAGGGCTTGCATCTATCGTAGGGATTACGGCGGTACTGACGACGATCAGTAACCTGGGAAGCGGGCAAAAACAGCAGGGCCAGGCATATGGCTATGGCTCGGGCGTTTACGGTGGCAAGGCCGGCAGCGAAAGTTCACCGGCGAGCCGTAGCTGACTTTTAATTACGCGCCGCTAGTGGCGGCCATCAGGAGACGGGAGAGGATGTTTTCCATCAACTCGTGTTTTGGCGCGTCACTGTTTACCTCTATCAAGAGGCCTTTTTGGCGGTAGACTTCTATTACCGGCAGGGTTTTTTGATTGAATTCCTGGATGCGCGTTGCGAGCTTTTCCTCGGCGTCATCCGCCCTGTCGCCGCGGTCGCCCTTTTTCTGTGACTTTTTGAAGCGCTCGTAAACGATTTCCTCCCTGAGGTGGAGGTAAATGACCGCCTTTATCGGGTGATTACTGGCGTTGGTCGCGCCGATAACCCCTTGCTCTTCGCCGATCCACCGCCCGACAGAGCTAAGGATGAGCGGCCGCCCGGCAAACTCGTCCCGGCCG
This sequence comes from uncultured bacterium, assembly GCA_966247155.1. Lineage (GTDB taxonomy): Bacteria > Patescibacteriota > Saccharimonadia > Saccharimonadales > Saccharimonadaceae > CAMLDM01. The sequence goes on along the minus strand of CBIMUR010000011.1, from coordinate 287 downwards.
AGGTAGGGTGCGATGATCGCGATGAAATCTTCGCTTGGGATAAGCCGCCCGGCGTCCATTTCCGCTTTGGCACGCGGAGGGATGACGCTGTTGCGGAAGATGTCACCGCTGCTAAGGAGCGGCGCGTTAAATAGATTTGCCAGCGTATTGCCGTGCGTATCCTTGCCGGCGAAGGGAAGGCCGAAGATGTTGATCGACCCGTTTTGGAGCCACGCTTTTACAGTGGCAAGGTGTTCATCTGACAGTAATGCGTTTTCCATGTGTATAGTATAGGGGAACGGCGGTGG
>CBIMUR010000010.1:0-9706 GCA_966247155.1 uncultured bacterium | reverse complement strand
ATTATTCCTGTTGCAGGGTGGGGAACGCGCCGCCTGCCTATTACCAAGGCGATTGAAAAATGCATGCTGCCCATTGGCAACCGGCCGATTGTCGACTATGTGGTGCAAGATTGCCTGAAGGCGGGCATTACCGATATTTATTTCGTAGTGGGCGAGGAAACGTCGCAGCTGCAGGCGTACTATAGCAATAACGGGGCGCTGGACACGTACTTGATTGCTAATAACAAAGAACCGTTGCTGCCGCTCGTCAAGCCTCCGCAGGGCGTGAATTTTCATTATCTGACGCAGCCGGCGAACGGCAAATACGGCACGGCTATTCCTGTAGGCTTGGCGGCGCCGGTGCTGCAGCAGGGCGAATCTGTGGTGGTGCTGATGGGCGATGATTTTATTTACAACCGCGACGAAAGCAGCGAAGTGGCCCGGCTGATTGCCGCCACGCCGGAAAACGGCAATGCCATGCTGGGCGTGAACGTAGCGCCGGACGCGGTGAGCCGCTATGGGGTGCTTGACATGAACGAACACGGCGAATTTGTCCGTGTGGTGGAGAAGCCCGCGCCAGGCCAGGCGCCTAGCACGTTGATAAATGTCAGCAAATACGTGCTGAATTACGACCTAGTCACGGCGATTGCGAATTACGCGAACATCGTGCTTTCTGGCGAATATTACATTACCGAGCCGATTAACCAGTACGTTCTTGGCGGCGGCTCTATCCGCGTGGTGCCGGCGCAGGGCGAGTATCTCGACGGCGGCAGCGTAGAGGGCTGGCTGCACGCCAATAACGTCGTACACGGCACAGTTTAGGGCTTTTCTGGGGCTATTGCCATACGGCCTTACATCTGTTACAATGGGCAATTGATTGACAATAATTTTAAAGGAATCATAAATGACAAAAGCAGTCGTTAAAGTTGGTGGCAAGCAGTACATTGCCGCCGAAAAAGAGACCCTCCTGGTGGACCTCCTCCCGGAAGGAACGAAAGAGCTCACGCTTGACGCACTGTTGGTTATTGACGGCGACAAAACGACCGTCGGCACGCCAACGGTAAAAGGCGTGAAGGTAACCGCCAAAGTAGTAGAAGACCTGGTAAAGGGCGATAAGATCCGCGTGATCCGCTACAAAAGCAAGAAGCGCGTTCACAAAGAGAATGGCCACCGCCAGAAATACAGCAAGATCGAGATCACGTCGATCAAATAGTAATGCTTGCTACTAAAAAACCGCTGCCTTCCGGGCGGCGGTTTTTGGTTGATTTACTACGAATTCGCGACGCGCTTATGGTACAATAGGGTGAAGAAGAGGGAATATAAACAGTGGCGACAGTCATTTCAGTTACGAACCAAAAAGGCGGAGTAGGCAAGACGACCAGCGCGGTGAATATCGCGTATTATTTGGCAAAGATGGGCAAAAAGACGCTGCTGGTCGATTTTGACCCGCAGGGCAACGCGACCAGTGGGCTAGGGGTCGACAAGCAAGAGCTCGACGGCACTATGGCCGAGGTAATGCTGGAAACGAAAGAGCTGGTTGACGTGGTGTTGCCGACCAATCATAAAAACTTGTTTCTGGCGCCCTCAACGCCGCATCTGGCCAATACCGAGGTAGAGCTGGCACAGGCGAACCGCCGGTTTACGCGGCTGAAAAACGCCATCGGCACGCTGCCGGCCGGCTATGATTTTGTCATTATCGACAGCCCGCCGAGCCTGAGCTTGCTGACGGTGAATGGCCTGATCGCGGCGCGTTACGTGCTGCTGCCAGTACAGGCGGAGTTTTACGCGCTGGAAGGCCTGGGCCAGTTGCTTGAAACCATGAAGCTGGTGCGAAAGAACATGAACCCGACGCTGGATCTGATTGGCGTGCTGCCCACGATGGTAGACGGCCGCACGACGCTTTCCGGCCAGGTGTACGAAGAAATCAAGAAGCATTTTCCCGGTAAGGTATTTAAACACAGCATTCCGCGCAATATCCGCCTGGCCGAGGCGCCAAGCCATGGACTACCGGTGGGTGCGTACGACAAATTTTCTAAAGGGGCACGCGCTTACAAAGGCGTTGCCAAGGAGGTAGTGCAGCGTGTCGGCTAAAAAAGGTCTCGGTCGCAGCTTTGATTCGTTAATCCCGACGGAACTTCTGGATGAGTCGTTTGACCCGACCGCCGCGCAAGACGACAAAGTGAGTGAGCTGCGCAATGTCAAGCTGGCGGAGATTATCCCTGATCCTGAACAGCCGCGCCGTTCGTTTGACGAGCTTGCACTAGGGGAGCTGGCGGCGTCTATTGGCGAGCACGGCGTGATCCAGCCTATCGTGGTAACGCCAAAGAGCGGCGGCTACCAGATCGTTGCCGGCGAGCGGCGCTGGCGGGCGGCACAACTGGCCGGTCTCGATAAGATTCCCGCGTTGGTGCGCACGCTTTCCAACCAGCACAAACTGGAGCTTTCGCTGATTGAAAACCTGCAGCGCCGCGACCTCAACCCGCTGGAAACGGCCACGGCCTACCTGAAGCTGCGCGACCAGTTCAACCTCACGCTGGATGAGATCGGCCAGCGCGTGGGCGGCAAATCGGTCAGCGCGGTAAGCAACACGTTGCGTCTGCTGCGCCTGCCCGAGGCGGTGCGCACGGCGCTGATAGAAGGCAAGCTGCGCGAAGGCCAGGCCCGGCCGCTTATCGGCGTGGACGAGAAAATCATTGAAGAGGTGCTGCCGCAAATTCTGAAAGAAGAGTGGAGCGCCCGGAAGATTGAGCAGTTTATCGTGCAGCTGAAAAAGTCGGCCAACTCACCGCTGGAGAAAAAGCCGAAAATCCAGCAAGTTCCGTACGAAGACGACACGAAACGCATGATGAAGCGCCTCTCGACCGACGTGAGCGTGCGCACCAACGCCAAGGGCGCGGGGCAGATTGTCATTAAGTTTAAGAACGACCTGGATTTCCAGCGGATTAGAAAACTGCTGGGCGAGTAGGGCCGCCCGGCGGCTACGCCAGAAACGAGACTGCTAGAACGTCCGGATTTTTGTCACCGGGTAGATTCGCATGCCAACTGGACCGACGACGTCGTAAAGCGGGATGAGGCCGAGCCCGCTGCGTGAATCGTACGAATAGTCGCCGACGCGGTGGTCGCCGGCAACGAACAGCGTGCCATCGGTAACGACTTTGTCGACGTCGCCGCTCGTGGGCGAGCCTGGGTGGCTGCCAGGGTCATTTTTTTGCGCCTCGTCGGGGTGGAAACCGGTCGGGTGTTTGGCGTTATATACGGTGAGGACGCCGTTTTTGACCGTGACGCGCTCGCCGGGAAAGGCAATGACGCGCTTGACGATGTATTCGTCGCCCGTAGCGGGGCTATACTGTGGGTTTTTAAACACGATAATTTCGCCTCGCTCAGGAATATACGGCTTGTTTTGCAGATGCGCCCAGGTGACGGGCAGGCGGTTGACGATCAGGCGGTCGCCGGTATACAGCGTGCTTTCCATGCTGGGGCCCAGCACGTTGAAACTGCGGAAAATGTACGTGTTGATAAGCAGCGTTCCAATAAGTACGCAGACGATGAACACTAAGATACCTAGTGCGTCTTTCAGGAAAGGGTGACGCTGCAAGAATGTTGCTTCCATTACATTTACTATACACGCTTTGGCGTATCTGTAAAAGCAAAACAGTTATGTTTTCTTATTCAAAAAACGCGCGAAGTCGTATATAGTGGATGGAGATTTATGAGACAATCACGACCTTCCACCGACGGATTTGTACCACGCCGCCCAGGTAGCCAATTGGGCGACCATCACACGCCAGGGCAGCGGCGCCCTGTACGCCCAGGCGCCAGCCGGCTTTCCCCGGCGGGTAACCTGCAGAAACCGTCTACGACGCCGGTAATCAAGCGCTCTGAGCTGGGAATCGCCCGGACGGACCTCGACGAGTCGCTCAAAGCGATCGACAAGGCAGACCAGCCGCTTGACGGCAAAAAGGGCCGCAAGGGCAAGGTTAAAAAGCCGCAAAGCCGCCGCCGCAAGATTATCAAGCGGGTCATCATTGCCCTTGTCATTATCTTGGTGCTGCTTGGCGCGTGGGTCGCCTACAAGGCGCTTAACGCCAGCAGCAATATCTTCAAAGGCAATATTCTTGATATTATCCAGCACCAGCCGCTGAAGGAAGATGCCAACGGCCGCAGTAATATATTGGTGCTGGGGACGAGCGAGGACGACCCGGGCCACGGCGGCGCATACCTGACGGATTCGATGATGATCGTGAGTATCAACCAAAAGAAGAAAATCGTCGACATGTTCAGCATTCCGCGCGACTTGTACGTAAAATACGGCATGGCATGCAACAGCGGCTACGAAGGCAAGATTAACGAATATTTCAACTGCGTGAACGGCGACTGGAAAAGCAAGGCCGCCGAAGAGGAGCGCCTGACAAAGACGCGCGAATTCGTGGGCGAGATTTTCGGGCTGGACGTGCAATATGCCGTGCATGTCAACAACACGGTGATAAAAGAGGCGGTTGACGCCGTTGGCGGCGTGGACGTGGACATTCAGGGAAGCGGCGGCGCGCCGGGGATTCTCGACCGCAACTTTGACTGGCGCTGTGGCTACAAGTGTTACCTCGTGAAGTACAAGAACGGTGTGCACCACCTGGACGGCAAGCACGCGCTGTACCTCTCGATGGCCCGCGGCGACGTGGCGCCAACCTACGGCCTGGGCAACTCCAACTTCGACCGTGAGAAGAACCAGCAGAAAATCATCATTGCCCTCAAGCAAAAGGCGGTCAGCACCGGCACGTTCGCGGATGTCGGCAAGGTAACGGGGCTGATGGACGCCCTGGGCAACAATCTGCGGACTACGTTTGAGATCAAGGAAATCCGCACCCTGATGCAGCTGGGCATTGACATCAAGCCGGAAGATATCAAGACGATTGACCTGTTCGGCGGCGACGAACCGGTGGTAACGACGGGGAATATGGGCGGCGCGAGCGTCGTGATTCCGTCGGCCGGCGCGTTCGACTACAGTGATATCCAAACGTTCCTGAAAAAGAAACTGAGCTCCAACCCGGTAACGCGTGAGGGCGCGAGCGTCACGGTACTTAATGGTTCAGGCGTGGGCGGCGTTGGGCAGACCCAGGCCGACAAGCTGGGCGAGAAGGGCTTCTCGGTGACGACTGTCGGCAACGCGCCGGACGGTAAGTACGAGGCCGTCGAGATTTACCAGATAGGCAGCGGCATGCCTGCTACGAAGGCCAAGCTCGAATCGGTCTTTGGCGTCAAGGTGAAGGCCGGCAAGCCGCCGGTCGCGGCCGCCGCGGGCACGAATTTTGTCGTCATCTTTGGCAAAGACCCTGCGGCAAATCACTAGATGATGCTATAATAGACAGAGAATTATGGAGTTTTTGAAGTCATCCAAACGGCGCTCGCTCCTGAGCGAGGTTATCTACATCATGCTTAACGTGGCGCTGGCCGCTGCGTTGCTGGCTATCGTGTGGGCGATTAATTCGCCGTATGCCGCTTTTGGGCTGATTTTGCTGAGCAAATGGCGGATTTTGGCGGTGCGGCCACGGTACTGGTTTGTTAACCTGCAAGCAAATATGGTGGATATCATCGTTGGCCTCAGCACGGTGGTGCTGCTGTACGCGGCGAACGGCGCGACGGCCGTGCAGGCCGCGCTGGCGGTGCTGTACGCCGGCTGGCTGCTGTTTATAAAGCCGCGCTCCAAGCGTGCCTACGTCGCCATCCAGGCGGGGGTGGCGATATTCCTGGGCGTCACCGCGCTGATGACCGTTTCTTTCGACTGGATTTCATCGCCGGTCGTTATCCTGATGTGGGTGATTGGCTATAGCGCCGCGCGCCACGTGCTGGGCAGCTACGACGAGGCGCACATTTCGTTTTACAGCTTGGTGTGGGGGCTGGTTTTTGCTGAAATCGGCTGGCTGGCGTATCACTGGACGTTTGCCTACGCGTTGCCGGGCACCGGTGGTATTGAACTGCCGCAGGCCGCTTTTATCACGCTGGCCCTTAGTTTTATGGCCGAGCGGGTTTACGCTAGCTATACACGCCACGGCTCGGTGCGCTCCAGTGACGTGCTGTTGCCGACGGTGCTGAGCGTGAGTGTCATTATGATTTTACTGCTGTTTTTCAATACGCTGCACACCGGTGCCGTTTAAGTTTTGTCTCAGGTAAGGGGGGTAATCTGAAAAAATATGAGTGACGTAAAAGAACCGAAACAAGAGGAAGCGCCGCGTGCGGCAGAAGAAACACAAACGAATAACAGCAAGCCGGTGGCGGCGGCGCGCAGGCGCCCGTCGCGACGGAAGGTCGCAGGCATCGTGGCCGTGGTGGTCGTGGTGTGTCTTTTGGCGGGCTTTGGCGGCGCGCAGATCGACTCGTTTTTAGCGCGGAATAATTCGCCGTTGGCCGGGCATGAGACGCTAAAGAACGACGGCAACAAAACGGTAACGCAAGAAGAGTCAGACATTGCCAACGTCGTGAAAAAAGTCTCGCCGAGCGTCGTTTCCGTGCTGACGAAAACGCAGAGCCGCTCGTCGTTCTTTGGTGCCCGCGAGCAAGAGGGTGCCGGGACGGGAATTATCGTGAGCAAAGACGGCTACGTCCTGACGAACAAGCACGTGATCGACGGAGCCAATACGGTGAGCGTGGTGCTGACCGACGGCACGAGCTACGACAGCGTGAAGGTGCTGGGCAGCGACCCACTGAATGACGTCGCGTTCCTCAAGATTCCGAACGTGAGCAACCTGACGCCGGCAGAGCTGGGCGACTCCACTTCCATACAGGTGGGGCAGAAGGTGGTGGCTATCGGCAACTCGCTGGGACAGTACCAAAACACGGTGACGAGCGGCATCATCTCTGGAACTGGCCGGCCAATATCAGCACAGTCGGGTGAGTCGGTAGAAAACTTAACCGACCTTATTCAAACCGACGCGGCGATCAACCCGGGCAATTCGGGTGGCCCGCTGCTTAACCTCGCAGGGCAGGTGATCGGTATTAACACGGCAATCATTGAAGATGCGCACGCGAACCATCCTCGATCGCTACCGCTATGCCAACGGCGTCTGCATCGCGGAGCAGAAATTCTTGAAGGGCGTGCTGCAGGGCAAAGGCGTGCAGCGGGCGTTCCTGGGCCTGAATTACATTCCGATTACCGCGGACGTTGCCCGGCACTATGACCTGTCGGTGAAAAAAGGCGCGTACGTGTTTAGCGGCTCGGGCAAGCCAGCAGTAGTAAGCGGTAGCCCGGCAGATAAGGCAGGAATCAAAGACAAGGACATCATCACGAAAGTCGCCGGCGTAGAGGTAGGCGACAAAGGCGGCCTTGCCAGCCTGGTGGCCGAGTACGCGCCGGGCGAGACGGTTGAGCTGGAGATTTTGCGCGGCGGCAAAACGCAGACCGTCAAGGTAACGCTGGCCACGTATAACGGCTAGAGTTTTTCCAGGGCGATGATAAAGTTACGGGTGTCGCGGACGGCGAGCCCGTGACTTTTTGCCGCCTTAGTGATGCTCGCGTGCTGGCGCGGGTCGGCCTCAAGCAGTAGCAGTCCGCCAGAGTGAAGACGGACGGCTGCCTGCGTGATGAGCTTGTTAATAAGGCTGAGGCCGCCATCGCCGGCAAAAAGCGCCAATTCCGGCTCGTGGCCGGTTTCCGGCGAACGCTCCCAGTCGGGGTCAACGTACGGAAGGTTGGCGAGGATAACATCTGGGGCGAACGGATAGTCGGCCAGCAGATCGCTACGAAGCAGTGCCACGTCTGCGCCCAGCTTTTTAGCGTTCGTTTCGGCAACGTTCAGCGCATGGCGGCTGATGTCGCACAGCGTGACGTCGAGTTCGGGAAACTCCAGCTTGGCGGTAATGCCCAAAATGCCGCTTCCCGTGCCTATGTCAACCAGCCGCTTCGGTGTTTCACGTAGGAGTGACGCGGTGCGCGGCAGCAGTTCTTTCAATAGCGTTATCACCGTCTCCGTTTCCGGGCGGGGAACGAGCACCGCGGGCGTGACGCCAAACAGCCGTCCGTAGAACTCTTTGTGGCCCACGATGTAGGCGACCGGCGTGCGATCACAGCGGAGCCCTAGGCGGGCGTCAGCGATTTCCGCTTGGCGGCCGGTGAGCGGTTCGTCGCTGTGCGCGTGCAGGTAGGTGCGGCTTTTCTGTAGGGTGTGCGCCAAAATTATCTCAGCGTCGAGTTTTGCCGTGCCAATGCCAGCGCCCGCCAGCTGGACGGTCGCGTCCTTCAGCCACTCGCTAACTACTGGCGTTTTGGGCGGCAAGTTCGCGTTCATACGCCTGCAAATGCGTGATTAAATCTTCGATACTGCCGTTCATGGCCTGCGGGATGCCACTGCGGGAATAGCCGATGCGGTGGTCGGTGATACGGTCCTGCGGAAAGTTGTAGGTACGGATTTTCTCGCTGCGGTCGCCACTGCCGATAAGGCTGCGGCGTTCGGCGGCAAGCTTCGACTGCTCTTCGTCTATTTTTTGCTGCAAGAGCCGCGCGCGCAGCACGCCCATGGCTTTTTCCTTGTTTTTGATCTGCGATTTTTCGTCCTGGTTGGTGACGACCATGCCGGAGGGCAGGTGGGTGATGCGCACCGCGCTATCCGTGGTGTTGACGCTTTGGCCGCCGTGGCCGCTGGCGCGGAAAATGTCGATCCTAAGCTCGCTCGGGTTGATCTCGATATCGGTTTCCTCGGCTTCGGGCAGCACCGCCACGGTAACGGTGCTGGTGTGAATGCGCCCCTGGCTTTCGGTGGCCGGTACGCGCTGGACGCGGTGGACGCCGCTTTCAAACTTTAGTTGTGCATACGGCGAGTCGCCGGTGACTTTAAACACGACTTCTTTGTAGCCGCCCGCGTCGTTCGGGCTTTCGCTGAGCAGTTCGGTTTTTAAGGAATGTGCTTCGCAGTAGCGCAGGTACATGCGGTACAGTTCGCTGGCGAACAGGCTGGCTTCGTCGCCGCCGGCGCCCGCGCGGATTTCCATGATGACGTTTTTCTCATCGTTCGGGTCCTTGGGTGCCAGCATGACGAACAGCTCGTCTTCCAGCCGCTCCAGCTTTTGCTCGATATCGCTGATTTCCATCTTGGCCAGCTCGGCCAGCTCGTCGCTGCCAGAGGCCAGTTCTTTCGCCTCGGCAAGCTGCGTTTCCAGCGTTTTGCGCAGCGTGGCTTTTTCGATGATGTTTTCCAGCTCGGTGAAGCGCTTGTTCTTGGTGCTGAACGCCGGGTCGCTGTAGGCGTTTGGCGACGCCAAAAAATCGCCGAGCTCGGCTTTTTCCGTCGTTAACGCAGTGATATCGAGGCTAATTTTCGGCATGTTATTTCTTTCTTCGCGCCAGCAGGACAATCCCGATAATAAGGCCCGGCAGCCACACGATAATACCGACCGTCATGCCAATGAACGAGATAAGATTGAGAATGGTAACCGCCACCGGCGTATCGCCAAACGTCTCTTCGTTTGGCGCAACAGCATTACCTAGCTGGCCGGCAAGGAGCGTGCATAGAAACGCCACGGCAATAAGTACCGTTGGCCCGAGCAGCAGGGCGAACGCAAGCGTCTTGCGGCCTTTTCGCGGCATCTCCGGAGAGACGGCCTGGTGCGGCTGCGCGGTTTGTGGCGTGGATACTGGCGGCTGCACGCCGAACGCGTCCATGTCTTGTGGCGGCTGGGGCTGCCGTGGCTGCGGTTCGTTTGGCGTTGGTGGCGGGGTGGGTTGTTGCCGAGGATCCATATG
>CBIMUR010000009.1:0-9831 GCA_966247155.1 uncultured bacterium | reverse complement strand
GCTCACGTCCAGCTCGCCGTACACGGTAAGCGCCAGGCTGCGCGGGATCGGCGTGGCAGTCATGGCCAGCAGGTGCGGCATATGCTCGGATTTTTTCAAAAGCTCTTGGCGCTGCTTGACGCCAAAGCGGTGTTGCTCGTCGATGGTCACGAAACCGAGCTTGTGGAATTTCACGGCCTCTTGGATAAGCGCGTGCGTCCCCACCACCACGTCGACGCCGCCGCTGGCGATCTGTTCGTAGAGCGTCTTTCGCGCCGCGCCTTTGACGCTGCCGGTCAGCAGACCGACTTTCACGCCGAACGGTGAAAGCAGGCTGGAAAGGGTTTCGGCATGCTGGTTGGCTAAAATTTCCGTCGGCGCCATGAGGGCAGACTGAAAGCCCGCATGCGCTGCCTGCCGGGCGGCCAGGCCCGCCACTACCGTTTTACCCGAGCCTACGTCACCTTGGAGCAGCCGGTTCATCGGCGTTTTACGCTCGAAATCCTGAATAATTTCCCAGGCAGCACGGCGCTGGGCACCGGTAAGGTCAAACGGCAACTCTTTTACGAAATCCGCTACCACTTTTTGCTCGAACGGGATGTGCCAGCCGACAAGCTTCGCATTGTCTTGCTTGTTCAGTTGCGAGGCGAGCAACAGCTGGAACAATTCTTCGAAAGCCAGGCGTTCGCGGGCTTTTTTCACGTCGTCGCCAGTTTTTGGAAAATGCATCCCAAGGAGTGCATCGCTACGAGAAAGCAGCTTTTCGTCCCGGACGATCCACCCCGGCAATGTTTCCGGCAGCATCGTCATAAGCGGCCGCAGCTCGGCCAGAATCTTGCGCACCAGCTGGCTTTTCAGCCCTTTTATCGCCCGGTACACCGGCAGCAGGCGGTCGGTCTGCACTGGCATGTCGCTGACTTTTTCGCTGCTGGGGTTGGTGAGCTGGTATTTGTTGTAGTTAAACTCAAACTCGCCGGAAAAATAAAACTCATCGCCGCCCTTCAGCTGCGTTTCGCGGTACGGCTGGTTGAACCACACGGCTTGCAATTTGCCACTGTCATCTGCCAGCGTGGCCGTGGTAATGCGCAGGCCACGGCGCACCGGCCGCGTGGCGATTTTCTCGCAGCGCGCTTTTATTGTCATTTTGCCGGGGTGGATATCGGCAATTTTTACCACTTCGGAAAAATCCTCGTGCCGGCGCGGTAAAAAATCTATCAAATCACCGACAGTATGAAGGCCGGCCGCAGCGAACTGCTCGCCGGTTTTTACCCCGACGCCCTTTACCTTTTCCAGCGGCGAAAGCAAATTCATGCGCTACGAATCCAGCACCATGCCCTCAAGCGTTTTAGAGAGCGCGTCCAGGTGCTCGCTTAGCTCGTCGTACTGTGCGCGGACATTCGCCGAGTCTCTCACGTCATCGCGCCACTGCACGTAGAACTTGAGTTTCGGCTCCGTGCCGCTGGGGCGGATGGTAATGCGGCGCTCAGGGTCCCCATCGAATTCAAACGCAATAACATTGCCATTATCGCAGTCGATGGGCGACACCTGCCCGCCCGCCAAGTCCCGGCGCTCGAGCGACTGGTAATCAAGAATCGCTGTCACGCGGTGTCCGCCAAGCGTTTCCGGCGGGGCCGTGCGCAGCGTTTTCATGACAGATTGCATTTTTTCAAAGCCGCTCGCCCCCAGAAAGTACGCGTTCGCCAGCCGTTCTACGTACAAACCGTGCTGAACGTAGAGTTCAAGCAGCCGGTCGTATAGGGTTTTACCCTCCTTCTTCAGCTCGGCGGCGTATTCGGCCAGGGGCAACGCGCCCGTCGCGCCGTCTTTGTCACGGGCGTAGCCACCCTTCAGCAATCCAAAGCTTTCTTCGCCGCCAATAACGAATATCTCGTCCGTATTCTCCTTCTCGCGGATCAGCTCGCCGATATATTTAAACCCAATCAGCATGTTGGTGTACATTTTCACGCGGTAGCTTTCCGCCAAAGCGGTCATCATATCGGTAGTAACGATTGTTTTCGCCAGGTAGTGCCTTGGGGTCAGCTCGCCCCTCTCTTGTAGTTTCTTCAGAGAGTAATCGGCCGCCAGTACCGCCGCCTGGTTGCCGCTCAGATATACCGCTTCGTTATTCTGGCGCACTATAACGCCCAGCCTGTCGGCATCAGGGTCGTTGGTGATAGCAATGTCAGCTTTTTCCGCTAAAAGCTGCGATACGGCGCGGTCGTTGGCGCTTTTTTCCTCGGGGTTGGGTTTGCCGTTCTCTATTGTCGGGAAGTTGCCGTCAGGCACCATTTGGTCTTCGACGAGTGAAATACGTTTAAACCCTGCCTCGCGTAGCGCCGGCAGCACGTTGGTCTGGCCGGCACCATGGAGCGGCGAATAGACTATATTCACGCCGCGCTCCACGCCTTCGCCCTGGGCGACGACCGCTTCGATATACGCACGGTCGACCGCTTCGCCGATAATCTCTATCTTCCCCTCCGCAACCGCCTCGCTGAAATCAACCGTATGGATCTCAGTAATATCCGCCGCGACCGCCAAAACGCCTTTGTCGTGCGGTGCCACCAGCTGGCCGCCATCGCTCCAATACGCTTTAAAGCCGTTATCGGCAGGCGGGTTGTGGCTGGCGCTAATGACGATACCAATTGCCGCGCCCAGGTGCCGCACCGCAAAGCTCAGCTCTGGCGTCGCCCGGAAATTCTCGAACAGATACGTTTTAAAGCCGTTGGCCGCGCACACCCGGGCCGTGAACTGGCTAAGTTCGGGCGAGCTAAGGCGCGTGTCGCAGGCGATAACGACGCCTTTCTCTCTTGCGGCCTCATCGAACGAACGGGCATACAGGCACAGCGCCTGCGCCGACTCACCAACCGTCACTTTATTTATACGGTTCGAGCCGATACCAGTGGTGCCGCGCCGGCCAGCCGTGCCAAATTCCAGCACCTTGAAAAACGCGTCTTCAAGCTCCTGCCACTTTTCCGCTTCGATCATTTCCACTAGCTCGTCGCGGTATTCGCTGTATTTTTCCTCGTTTAGCCACGCGGTAACGTTTTTTACTGCCCCTTCGGAGAGGTTTTTTTGCAACGTATCAATAGTAAAAGGCATGCGGCCCTCCTTTGTTATATCGAGCTTTCAGTATAGCAAATTTGCTAGCGCACGAGAACAAAGCTGTTCTTGCCTTTTTTGACAAGAGAGAGGCTATGAAGCGGCATGTCGTAGGCGACTTTTTCGCCGTTTACCGAGATGGCGCCGCCGGCGACCAGGCGTCTTGCCTCGCCTTTGCTTGCCACGGTGCCTGCCTCAGCCAACGTATCGACGATGGTCTTTCCTGCTTCAATGGTCGGGATCTCACCTGCAAGCGCGTCCAGGTCACCCTGGGTGAGCTCGCCGAACTCCGCATTGCCGAAAAGGACGTTCGTCACGCGTTCTACCGATTCCATGCGCTCTTTGCCGTGCACAAGGGCGGTGACTTCGCGCGCCAGGGTCTTTTGCACGTCACGCGCGCCTGGGTTTTGCGTTTGCTTTTCGGCCAGCGCCTCAATTTCTTTGCGGGAAAGCAACGTGTAGATCTTCGCGTAATCGATAGCGCCTTCGTCGTCAACGTTCAGCCAGAACTGGTAAAACTTATACACGCTGGTTTTCTTCGGGTCGAGCCACACCGCACCGCCCTCGCTTTTGCCGAATTTCACGCCCGTCGCCTTGTTTATGACCAGCGGCGTCGAGTACACGTGCGCTTCTTTGGCTTCCAGCCGGCGGATAAGGTCGACGCCCGCGATGGAGTTCCCCCACTGGTCGGCGCCGCACACCTGCAGTGTCACGCCATGCTCGCGGAAGAGGTGCAAAAAGTCGTAGCCCTGTATCAGCGAATAACTGAATTCGGCGTAGCTGATACCGCTGCCGTCCTCGCCCAGGCGCGCTTGTACGAAATCACGCCCAAGCATCTGGCTCATTGGCACGTGCTTGCCGACGCCGCGCAGGAAATCAAGATAATTAATATCCTTGAACCAGTCGTAGTTATCAACCAGCGTAAAGTCCTTGCCATCAAAGACGGTCCGGTACTGCGCGGCGATACCCGCCTTGTTCTTAGCGATTTCATCCAGCGTTTTCAGGTTGCGCTCGTCTTTTTTACCGTCCGGGTCGCCGATCATGCCGGTCGCGCCGCCCACCAGTAGGTATGCCTTGTGGCCATGGTCGATGAAGTGTCGCACCATCATGGCGGCAGCGAGGTTGCCAATCGTCATACTGTCGGCACTCGGGTCAACGCCAAAATAGAATGAGACAGGAGCTCCGTCTAAAGCGGACAAATCTTTGAAAGTGGTCTGGTTGACAAACCCGCGCCACTGCAATTCTTCGGAAAGTTTCATGGGTCTCCTATCTGTTATTCCTCTGGCCAGTATAGCAGAAAAAATAGCGTGGCGCGACAAAAATAACGCTCTCTACATAATAACCATGCCCTCGTTCGGCATGGATAAAAATCATAGGATTTTTTGTCTATGCGCCCGCTACGTCGTGCTATAATAGATGACAATAGTGCTTATGGGAAAAATACGACGTGGCTAAAAAACCGACCAAATCACGCAATATGAGCGTATACTCCAACCTTACGCGTGGGAGAAAAACCAAGAAAGAAGCCGAAGCCCGCAAAAAGGCCGAGTATTTAGCAAGCCTGCCAAAGCATCCCGTAAAGCGCCTGCTGTACCGCCTGCACCCAAAACGCGTCGCGCGCTACTGGTTTAGCAAAAAAGGCGCGTTCATGGCGTTGAAGGTGCTGGGCGTTGCCGTTCTCCTGGGGATCCTGAGCGTCGGCGCGCTGTTTGCCTACTACCGCAAAGACCTTGACACTATCCGTCCGGGCGAACTTGCCAAGCGCGTCCAGACCACTGTCACGAAATATACCGACCGCAACGGCAAGCTTCTCTGGGAAGATAAGGGCGACGGCAATTACAAGCTGGTCGTCAAAGGCGAAGATATCAATAAGTACATGAAGCAAGCTACGGTCGCCATAGAAGACAAAGACTTTTACAAGCACGGCGGCATCAGCGTCACGGGTATTTTCCGCTCGCTGGTAAACAACGCCAACGGCGGCAGCGTCCAGGGTGGTTCGACGCTTACCCAGCAGCTGGTAAAGCAAGTATTCTTTGCCGACGAAGCCCAAAAACGCGGGCTCAACGGCGTGCCGCGCAAAATCAAGGAAATGATTTTGGCAATAGAGGTCGAGCGGATGTACGACAAGGACCAAATCCTCAACCTCTACCTGAACGAATCGCCGTACGGTGGCCGCCGCAACGGGGTTGAATCTGGCGCGCAGACGTACTTTGGCGTCAGCAGCAAAGACCTCACGCTTCCGCAAGCCGCGCTTCTTGCCGCCATTCCGAACAACCCAAGCGTGTACGACCCGTATAACATCGCCGGACACAAGGCACTTATTGAACGCCAGCACAAGGTACTCGATAACATGGCCGACCAAAACTACATTACCCGCGCCCAGGCAAACGAAGCTAAAAAATACCCCATCCTCGACAGCATAAAGCCAGTCTCCGACCAATATAAAGACGTAAAGGCGCCGCACTTCGTGCAGATGGTAAAGGCAGAGCTAGAGCGCAAGCTGGGCAAAGCGGCAGTGGGCCGCGGCGGCCTGACAATCAAAACGACGCTCGACCTGCGCATTCAAAAGAAGCTTGAAAAGGCCATGCACCAGATGTTCCACGGCGGCTATGGCTACATCACGCCGGAATACGGCGGCTTCAACGACGGCGCCGCAACGGTAGAAGACAACGCGACCGGGCAGATCCTCGCCCTCCAGGGCAGCCGTGACTACAACTACCCTGGTTTTGGCCAGGACAATGCCGCGATTGCCTACCTCCAGGCTGGGTCAAGCATCAAGCCACTGGTATATGCGCAACTGTTCTCGAAGCAGCCCGACGGCAAGCAAAACTACGGCAGCGGCTCTATCCTCAGCGATGTCAATATCGACTCTTTGTACGGGGCGCAGCTGCACAACGCCGACCACCGCTTCCTTGGCAACATCTCAATCCGCAGCAGCCTTGCCCAGTCGCGTAACGTACCGGCCGTCAAAGCGATGTACATTGCCGGCCAGGAGGCAACGCTCAAGACAATCCACGAGATGGGCGACAAACTCTACTGTACCCGGGGCCAGGAAACCCAGGCAAGCCTTTCGGCCGCTATCGGTGCCTGTGGTACCCGCCAAATCGACCACGTCAACGCCTTTGCGTCACTTGCCCGCGGCGGCGTCTACAAGCCGCAGGCAACCATCCTCAGCGTTACCAACAGCCAAGGCACCGTGATTGAAAAATGGAAAGACTCCAGCAAGCAAGTAGTTGACCCGCAGGCGGCCTACATCGTGAGCGACATTCTTACCGACGCAGATGCCCGCCGCCCGCTTATCGGCGGTATCACCCAGGGGTTCAGTTACGGCGACACCGGCATCAAAACCGCCACTAAAACCGGTACGTCCGACGTTGGCGGCAAGCCGAAAGACGTCTGGATGATGACCTACAGCCCCGCCATCTCCATGGGCGTGTGGCTCGGCAACCAAGATGCCCGCCCGCTGACAAACGGCAACTCTACCATGCCCGGCCCGATCATCGACGAGGTGATGCGTTACGCGCACCAAAAGGTCTACGAGCCCGAAGGCAAATGGAAGCCCGGCGACTGGATCTCGAAGCCTAAGGGCATCCAAAACATCCACGGCGAATTGTACCCATCGTGGTACAAGAAAAACCAAGGCAAATCTTTCTTCAAGATGACCTTCGACAGAGTTTCGAAGAAAAAAGCGACCGACTGTACGCCATCGGGAGCCAAGATAGAAATCGACGTACAAAAGTTCAAAGACCCTATCAGCAAAAAAGAAATGCTGATTGCGCCTGACGGCTACAACGCCATGGAGGAAGACGACGCGCACGAGTGTGACGACGCCAAACCGAGCGTCACCAACATCAGCGTCACGCCAAACGGCGGCAGCTCGTACCGCATCAGCGTCAGCGTCGTTGCCGGCTCAAACTCGCTGAAATCACTTGAGATACGGGCGGGTGGCACGGTCGTCGCTACGAAGTCGGTTTCGTCCAGCGGCACGTACTCGGCAAACTACACCTTTACCTCAACCAAAACCATCACGGCCACTCTTACCGACAAAGCGTACTACACCGATACCGGCTCTAAGAGCTTTACGCCCTCGTCATCCGGCGATGACGACAACTGAAGGCGTTGGTGGAGACGGCACGGCTAAGCAAATACCGCCCCAAATGAGGCGGTATTTTTGTTAGGCCATTTTACGGTTAGTCTTGCTGCTTGTCGACCAGATCGATCAACGCGGCTTCGCGGTCTTTAGACGTGCGCTGCTTCTTTGGCGCACGCTGAGAATTCGGCTGTTGCCTTTCACGCTTTTGCTGCCCGGCAGCCGGCTGCTGCTTTCGGGCTGCCGTATTACGGTCGTTTTTATCGCTATGGTAGACCGTTTGCGCCTTCTGTTCAGGCTGTTTGACCGGTTTTTTGCCCGCTGGTTTTTGCGTCTGCTGCCTTTTCTCGGCTGGCTTTGCAAACATCATCTTGCCCGCTGCCGTTTGTAGGCTGCGGATAAACTCAACCTCGATCGTCTGGCCAATATTTTTACTGGCGTGCTCGACGACCACCATCGTACCGTCGGCAAGATAGCCGACCCCTTGGTGCGAATCCTGCCCTTTTTGTACCAGCTCCAACAGCATTTTCTCGCCCGGCAAGTACGCCATGCGCAGACTCTGCGCGAGCTCGTTCACGTTCAGCACGGTAATACCTTCGACGACGGCCACTTTGTTGAGATTGTAATCTATCGTGCACACGGCCGCGCCGTATTTCTTGGCCAGGCTCAACAGCCGCTCGTCGACGCCCTCCTCAGCCTTGCTGCCATCTTGCAAAATTTCCACCTCAACGCTCGGCATGGCCTGCAGGTCGCGGACGACATCCAGGCCGTAGCGGGCGCGGGCGCGCTTGTCGTGGTCGGCGTTGTCAGCGAGAAACTGCAGCTCGCCCACCACGCTGCGCGGAATCACCAGCGTATCGCTAATAAAGCCAGACGCGGCCACCGCCATAATCCGCCCGTCGATCAGCACCGACGTATCAACGAGAATCGACCGGCCTTGCTTTCGCCCCAGGTTTTGCCGTGGTAATTTCGCCACCAGGTACGTCACCTCGGCCAAAATAACCAGCACCGCGATAACCAGTAAAAGTTGCTGTGTTTGTTCCATATGTTCTCTTTCTCTTGCTACTGCAAGTAGTCTATGAGCGCCTGGCGCAAATCGCCGACGCCTTTTATAAATGAATTCTTGGCCAAGCTTTTCGGCGCTATCGCCTTGGTAAAGCCCAGCTTTTTTGCCTCGGCTACGCGGCGGTCACTACTGTGGGCGCTGCGGATTTCGCCGCCCAGACCTACCTCACCGAACACCACCAGACCGTCGTCCAGCCGCCGGCCGGCCGCAGCACTGGCGATTGCCATGCAAACGGCCAGGTCGGCTGCCGGGTCGTTCAGTTTCAGCCCGCCCACGACATTGATGTAGATATCTTTGTCAGATAAATTCAGTTTTGTCCGCCGCTCCAGCACGGCAATCAAAAGGTTGAGGCGGTTGAGGTCGAACCCCGAGGCTGTACGTTTAGGATACCCGAAACTGGTCGGATTGACAAGCGCCTGGATCTCCACTAGCAGCGGCCGGGTGCCTTCGAGCGTCGCCATCACCACCGAGCCGTCGGCGTTTTGCCGCTCGGCCAAAAGCGCGGCGGAAGGGTTTTCGACCACGCGAAGCCCCTGCTCGTACATCTCAAAAATCGCCGCCTCGTTGGTAGAGCCATAGCGGTTTTTCACCGCCCGCACCACCTTGAAACCACCGTAGCGGTCGCCTTCAAATTGCAACACCACGTCTACCAGGTGCTCAAGCACTTTCGGCCCGGCAATACTGCCTTCTTTCGTCACGTGCCCCACCAGCACTACCGCCGCGCCGGCCTCCTTTGCCGCACGGATGATGACGTTGCTGCTATTGGTAATTTGGCTCACCGTACCCGGCGCCGACGTGATTTCATCCAGGCTGAGCGTTTGGATGGAGTCAATAATAACAAGCTTGTACGACCCGGTGCGGATAGTTGCCGCGATGTCATCGGCGCTGGTACTGGCCACGAAATGCAGCTGTTCGCGCGTGTTGGCGCCTAGCCGTTCGGCGCGCAGCTTCACCTGGCTGGCCGACTCCTCGCCGCTGGCATACAGTACCGGCGTGCTTTTGCCGATTTCACTGGCTACTTGCAGCAGCAACGTGCTTTTACCGATACCCGGCTGGCCGGCCATCAGCATGACGCCGCCAGGCAAAATACCACCGCCAAGCACCATGTCGAGGTCGTCATACCCCGTTGCCATGCGCCGCGCGGTTTCCTCCACGGCGATAGATTGCATCGTTTGCGGGCTCAGCACGCGCCCGCTCGACGCGCTCTTAGCCACGGCCGATTTGCCTTGGCTTGGCGCGGCTTGCTCTACCAAGGTGTTCCACTCGCCGCAGTTTTCACACCTGCCCGTCCACTTCGGGTAGCTTGCCCCGCAGTTTTGGCAGATAAATTGCGTCCTACTTTTTACCATTACGTCTTATTATACTACGTTTGCCTTACAGCTTTGGCGCCGGCGCAAGACTGCTGTCGATACTGCGCGTCAACTGCTCGGATTGGCTGGCAATGCCGGCAAGTTCTGCTTTTAGCGCCTGGTATTTCTTAAAGTCCTGCTCTATGCGGTCGCGGAAGTCGTTAAGGCCGTCAACGCGGCTGTTGAGGGCGTTCAGCTGGCTTTCATATTCGCTCTGGCTACTGAAACCATCATTTTCGCTCCGCTTT
>CBIMUR010000008.1:0-10853 GCA_966247155.1 uncultured bacterium | reverse complement strand
CTTAGCCATTGCCACAATCAGTCTTAGTACCGCATTCAAACAGCGTTTGGCGGGCCAATTACGCGACAAAGATTCCGTCGGCTGCCCCGTGGCCGCAAAAAGCCGTTTCGTCGACCCAGAAAATCCACATGTCAGGAATCTCGTTGAAGCCGGCCACCTCACCATACACGAAAAGGGAAGTGGCGCAGTGGTTGGCCGACAAAAAAAGACACCGATTGAACGCTCGGCCGATGTCCTGGCAGACTTCATCGATAAGTACATCATGGAATTTGGCGAGCCCGCCGAACATTACAGCTAGTACACCTACAACAGCCGACCGTTTTGCGCTCTTGTGCCTACCACACCCGCGCTATTCCCCCTGTGAAATATAGCTCTTCAGCGCGGCCGCCAGCACGGTTGGTTCCTCGATAGGCAACAGGTGCCCCGCGTGGTCCAGTTCGATCACCGAGACCGGCGCTTTGATAAGCTCGGCAAACTTGCGGGTTGCACGGCTTACCGCGACGTTATCATTTTTAGCCGTCACGATAACCGTGGGTACTTTGAGCTTTTTGGCGTACGTTATGAAATTGAGTTCCAAGAACTCGCTGAAGAGCCGCAGTACAAGCTCGGGCTGCAGGTACGCCAGCTCTTCGCGCCGGCGCGCCATAAGGTTGTTGCGGAGGCCTGGGTGGCGGTTGCGCCACAGGTACCGCGTCGTCAGGTCGTGCTGCAGCAGCCACAAGCGCTCGGCAAGGCGGGCGTTTTTCAGCGCCATCAGCCGGAAACCGCGGCCGTACGTCCGCACCCGCCAGCTGATGCGCACCACGGGCGTCACGAGGATCAGCTTCGCGTCTTTCGACTTGTTGAATAGCGCGGTGTACATGACCGCTATATATGCCCCAAAAGAGTAACCGATAATCGTGGAGGGGGCGGCGCCGATATGTTTTAAAAAGTCGTCGAGCCAGCCAACGTACGATTTGAGGCCGTCGTTTTCGTCGGGGCAGTCCGACTCGCCAAAACCAGGGAGGTCGGGGATGATAATAGGGCGGTCCGTCTGCAGGCTGTCGGCGAACTTCTTCAGGCCGGTGGCATCCGACATGAACCCGTGCAAAATAAGGATCGGCTCTTTATCGCCCCGCGTATAGTAGTAGCGGACCGCCTTGCCGTTTACCTTGGTCGTTTTGCCGACGAGTTTTGCCATCCTAGCGCTCCGACTCGTACACGACCGACAGGCGCTTCTGGGCGATGGCCGTCTCATAAAGCTCTATTAGCTTGTCCGCCTGGTCGTTCATGCTGTAGCTTTTGGCGATTTCCTTCGACTGGGCGGCAAACGCCTGGCGCAGCGCCGGGCTGGTAGCAAGACGCACCAGGCAATCGGCGTACGCCGCCTCACTGGGGCCGCACACGAGCGCGTTTTTGCCCGCGACAGCAATGCCTTCAAAGGCCGGGTCGTCACTCACCACCAGCGGCAAACCGTACGACGACGCCTCAAGCAGCGTCATGCCCTGCGTGTCCGAGTACGCCGCGTGGCAAAAAACATCCGCCGCGGCGTACGCGTCGGCCCGGTCCTGGCCGGAGAGGAAGCCCGTAAAAACGACGCGCGGGCCAACGCCCAGCTCTTCTGCCAGCTCCTCTAAATCTTCCCGGTACGGACCGTCGCCAACGATCACCAGCCGGGTCTTCGGGTTGAGCCTGTCGGCGGCAAGCGCGAACGACCGTATGACAAAATCGAGGTTTTTTTCCTTCGTTACCCGCCCCAAATAGAGCAGGTTCACCGCGCGGTCAAGACCGAACTTCTCTTTGAACCCGGCGCGGTTGCCAGGCACCGGCTTGTCGATGCCCGTCGGCAACACCGCGATCGACGTTTTCGTGCCGTAGCGGACCAGGCTGTCGGAGATTTTCTGCGACGGGGCGATGGTCATGTCGATGCCGTTGGAGAATTTCGCTGCCAGCTTGTCTATGACCGACTCGGGAATGAGGCTGCCGCCATGGATATAGTGGCGGTAATCGGCGTAGTTGGTGTGCGCCGTGTACACGACCGGGACGCGGAAGCGCTTGGCATAAAAAATGCCCGAAAGCCCGATGGCGAACGGGCTGTGGATATGAATGACGTCGTAGATATTCTCGCGCATGTGCCGCTCGATTTTAGCGGAGATAGGCGAAGCCATGCGGTATTCCTTGTAGCTAGGGAAGGTAATGGCGCTGACACGCAAAACGTCCGGCTCATCCTGGGCGTCCGGGTAGGTGGGACAGATGACCGTCACGTCGTGGCCCTTGGCCCGCAGCTGCCCAGCAAAAGCATCAATGCTCGCCACCACCCCATTGATGGTTGGCCTGTACACATCTGTAAAGAATGCTATTCGCATGGTGTACCTATTATACCAATAAACTCACTTAGCCGCCAGGCGGGAGTAGAGCTCGACCAGGCGTTTTGCGGCCCTATGACTGTCGAACCGCTCGGCTATTCGCGCTGAATGGCGCTGTTGTTTTTTGTAAAACTCTTTGTCGCCGCGCAGCTTTTTCACCGCGGCAAGGAACTCGCCGTCGCCGCAAAGCAGCGCGTCACCAGCAAACGTGTCACCATATTCGGGAATGTCGCGCAAGATGATAGGCAGCCCGGCGCCCGCCGCTTCCAGCACGCACATCGGGTGGTTTTCCTGCTCGGCCGGAAGGCAGAACACGTCGGCCGCCAACAAGTAACTACGCACCTTGCCATGGGGAATCACCCCTGTAATGACCATGTTGGCGGGCGCGTGGCGCATCAGCCGCTGCATGTTGGCATAATCCGCACCCAGCTGCTTGAAGGGGATACCGCCAACCCACACAAACGTCACGTCGGGCAGCGCCTTGGCCATTTCAATAAACACGTCGAGACGCTTGCGCGGTTGCACCTGGCCAACGCCCAGCACGATAAAATCCTCTGCCGCCAGTTTCAACTGCCTGCGGGCGGCACGCCTGTCCGCGGCACTGCTTTTGTAGCGGCTCATGTCGACCGTATTGTAAAATACCTCAATTTTTTCTTTCGGCACCCGCAGCTCGCTATGAAGTATCTCGGCTACCATCGCCGACACGGCAAGCACTTTGTCGGCACGATTATAAAACCAGCGCATGTACCAGCGGGCAAGCGGCAGCCAGTACTGCGCGCCGGCCAACGACCCCACAAGAGAGGAGGGGACAACGTGGGCCGACACGACCTTTTCCACTCCCGGCTGCAACAGCTTACGCCATGTGCGCGTACCTATCGTGTGAAGATGCACCACGTCGCAATCAACTTGCTTGCCAAACTCACCCCGTAGCACCTCTATGTCATCACGCTTTTCCAGCGCATCGGCCATTTCTACGTAGGCCGTGTGCACGCCATGCCCCTGCACGGATATGTCGCTCTCCGACACCATATTTACGCGGATTTTTTTCATTGCCCCTATTTTACCACGGCTTCCGTAATAAGGCGCGCTACTCGCTCTGGCGACTCGATAGGCAGCAGGTGGCCGCCACGCAAAAAGACCGTTTTAGTACCGCCAAACACACCCTCCATGTCGAGCGAATCGCGCTGATAGGCAGTAGTGTCCGACATACCACACACCACCAGCGCCACCTTGCCGGCACCCGCCCGCTGGTATGCCGAGCTATCAAGAATAGTATCTACCAAACGTGCCTGGTAGACAATTTGGTTAAACGTTGGGTGTGATTGCAGCCCCACCCAGCGCACTCGATAACGGGCGTCGTGTGTGCGCAGCTTAGCCAACGTTCTCCCGCGCAATACCGTAAACACTCGCCAATTGTAAATGTGTGCCCAAAAGTGAGCCGAGTTCATGATCATCCGCGCATAAGACGCATACATGCCGCTGGGAGTGGGAACGGGATTGAGCAAAATAATCTGCTTGCGCGAAAGCGTTTTTTCGCTCAACACCACAGAGCAACCAAAAGAATGGGCGCAAACTGTCTTCACGGGGCCTAACTCCTGCTCGATCTTCTCAAGCACGCCGCTAAACCACGACTGCAGCGCCGCTGCACTCAGCTCTGGAATTTTACCGCTTCCTCCATGGCCTGGCAATTCCACTATCGCTACGCGGCACATTTTCACTAACTCTGCCGCCAAAGGCACCAACCCCGCGTAGTTGCCGCCAATGCCATGCACTAATACCATAAGCGGCTTCTCGCTCGGTGGACTACACCATACACTGGCGACATGCGAGCTATATTTTACCTTGTGCCGCCTAAGGTTCTCCTTGCTCCAGGCTGAATAGTCCATGTTAGTCCCCGGCCGAAATCGTCGTGCCGACCACTTCGCCGTGGGCGGCGCGGGCAATATTATCTTCTTTTAGCAGCTCGAACACCACGATCGACTGGCTATGGTCTTCGGCCAGGGCAATCGCCGCGTTGTCCATCACCTGGATACCGGGCTGCTCTACCGCGTCGCGCAGACTCAGCTGCTTTATTTTCACGGCCCCGGGGTTCTTCGCGGGGTCGCTGTCGTACACGCCGTCTACCTTGGTCGCCTTCAAAATCACGTCGCAGTCCAGCTCGAGCGCCAGGGAAACCGCCGCCGTGTCGGTGGTAAGGTACGGCCGGCCGATACCGCCTGCCACAATCACCACGCGGCCTTTTTCCAGGTGGGAAAGCGCCCGCCGGTGCGTGAACTGGTCGGCCACTTGGTCGGCTTTCACGTTGGTAAGCGCGCGTGCGGGCAAGCCACGGCTAGTAAAAACGTCGGCCAGTGCCAACGCGTTCATCATGGTGGCCATCATGCCAATGTGATCGGCCGTGACCCGCTGTACGCCGCCGCCGGCCAGCTGCGCCCCGCGCGCGTAGTTGCCGCCGCCGATCATCACGACGATCTGGGCATTTTTCACCTTTTTGATTTCTTCGGCGATCCAGCACGCCCGCTCGGCATCGAAGCCGCCGTCATATTTGCCTTGGAGCTGTTCGCCCGATAGTTTGAGGAGTACGCGTTTATACATGGGCTTAGTATAGCAGAAGGGAATTATGTGCATATCACTATTTGACAGTATATTCTATAGGTTGTATTATATACGATGAACAGTCCGGCGCAAAAAAAGATTGGAGAACCCATGAAGTACGCGGCCGATACACTGTCGCTCCTTCGTGCATTGGCGGCCATCCCGGTCGCCATCTTCACCGTCAACCAGCGGTGGGAGTGGGCGCTCCTCGCCCTCCTCCTCGGCTGGGCGACCGACACGGTCGACGGAGCCGCCGCCCGGCGGTGGGGCTCGCTCCGCGACCAGCGGGACAAGCTCGACGTCGATGGCCTGGCCGACAGTGCTCTCGCCTTCGTGTCGACTGCCGCTGTGGCGTGGCACCTGACGACCCACTACAGCTTCGGCTGGACAGCGTGGATCGTCTGGACCATCACGGTCATCGTCGGCGCCACCATGGCGCTGATGATGGACGCCGACCGGACGGCCGCGCGGCGGCGACTGGTGGCGTTCAATATGATCGTCAGCCACGGCCTCGTCCAGATCATCGCGACACTCTTGTGGTTCGCCTACATGGCGGACGGCAAGGGTGTCGGGCTGTGGACCATCGCGTCGGCCATCGTCCTCGCGGCGGTGACAGTCTGGCAGCGCGACAAGGTCGCGCTGTGGTACCGGGGCGAGTTCGCCCCGGAGACGGAGTAGCACGAAGAGAGCAAAAGGCGGCCGCCACGCGCGGCCGCCTGCTTTCTTGTTTACGCCTCCATCAGGTCGCGCACGAGTAGTCGACCTAACCCGTGAGGATAACCAGCGAACATGGAGTGAGTTCCTCGTACTAGCCGGTGTTCGATATGCTCCGGCCCCGGGCCATCCGCCAGCCCTGCCGCCAAACGCTCCAACATCGCCTGCGCGGCGGCCGCTTGCGTAAGTTCGCTGAACTCCGGCGTATTCACTACCAAAGTACGCTGAACATGTGGAATCGCTGCCTGTAGATCGCCCTCCAGGCCGGGGCGCGCCAGGGCTCTCGGCTCTCCGACGGCCAAGTCCACAAGAGCACCGTGCCGCGCGACGCGACCTATGCTATATAACGCCCGCCACGAATCGTTCAGCCGCTGAGCATGCGCCGCCTCATGATCCGGGCTCGCTTTAACGTACCGTCCAGAGTGAACGCCCTCACGCATCATACCGCTTATCAGCGACCGAACTGTCTGTTCGTGGCTACCCACCGGGTCTTGTAGGATAAGGTCTTGCGTTGGCCTGTCTAACATTTCTCCCGTTGCCCACGCCATTGCCGCCGCCCGGCGCGCGCCTTGGGATGACCCCATGTATGTAATGCTGTCGTAATCGGCAAAGAAACTTTCCAGCATAGGCGCTGTCAGCTCGCCATAAGGAAGGTAGCTACCCGTCTTGGCGATTTCGCGCATCACGGCACGTGGCAGCCGTAGCGATTCGCCCGTTCCAGGGCTATCTATGGCCATCACCGTACTACCAGGGTTCTGAGCGGCAATAGCAGCCGCCTCCAATTGGCCGACCCTATTTTTCGTGACATTGCCGCTCCACGGGTAATAGTAGGGAATCACGTTACCTGTAGCTTTGCCGGCAGGAGGCTCATATAACAGCACGGCAACGCTTCCCAGACGTTGTGAGCCTTTTGCGAGCGCCGTCTCTATCAGCGCCTCTCTGCTTGTAATTGCATCCATATGCGAAAAGGCGAGGTGCATCTCCTCTACAAGACCATCGCCAGGATGAATGCTTCGCCTCCGGACACCAAGGCCCTCGGTGGCATATTCGTACTCTAGAGCCGTTTCAGCCATTGCTAAATAGTATTACTATATTTGTAGGGTATGTCAATAATCGTGCTAATTATAAAAAGCTACGCAGCGCACGCCGGCACCCCGCAGTCTTCAAACCCATGCGTCCACAGCGTATACCCCGGAGGCCCAGCCAGTTCTCCTGCCTCAATCACGCGCGCCACCATCAGCGCGGCCGGGTCCAGCTTGCCGTCCGCCGTTACGATCTTCGGGTCGACCCCATACTCTTCATACCGCTCTTTAATGCGCTCGTTCAGCTGAACGACACTATCTTTCATACTGCCTTCAGGCAGCCGTACCTTAAAGCGGGCAGGGCAGCCGCCTCCGTACATGCGCCGGGCGCGCAATTTTTCCTCCTCCTTGGCTCTCTCTTCCAAGTTGCTGCTGAAAATGTCCTCAGGAAATTCGTCCTCTCTACGCGGCACTTCAGGAATAACCACTTTCAGCCGGCCGTCGTCGCCGTCTTTCAGGCAATACGCGCCATTTTTCACGCCATCCAGCAGTACGGCCGCGTCGTGGCTATCTAATGGAGAGGAGATGTCGCGGTACGTCGGCGAGGCTCTATTGTACCTCCGCGCCAGCGCCCCTATGACCGCCGCGTTATCGTACAAGAACGCCATACATTGGTCCGCCGACCAGCTGGGGTACTCCCTGCGCAGCGTCAGCGCCACGCCCAGCACGCCTTGCGCCCCGTCAACGTAGCTCATGTCGTTCACCATATCGAAACCGTCCGTCGGCTTGTCTGCCTCAAGCCGCACCATTCTCTCTTTCGCCAGGCCATACGCCTCGCTCAGCGTTCGCGAGGTGGGCAAAAGAACCTTGCTCGGCACGGTTTCGTACGCGGCAAGCCGCACTTTAGAGTCACGGCTCGTCTCCCTGATACGCCGCAAAAACTCCCGCTGGACCAGCCCGCCATACACCGTATCGCCCAGCATTTTAGCCGCCTCCATAACTGTTCCTATATAGGGGTCGTAAAGCTGTGGCGCGTGGAACGACGCGTCATTGTCCGCAGCCGCCAGCATGCCAATCGTGTGGTAATACTCCGGCGGCATACAGCGTTCATAAGGCAGATCGGCTGGCGGCATACTCCCATCCGTCAGCTCATAGCGCCCGGGCGAAGGTTGCATGTGGGCCATCTTGGCTATCGACCCTGCCATCCAGTACGCCCGCTTCATGCCGTTCAGCTTTTTACACGCTCCGACCGTCTCTCGCAACAACTGCAGCAGCACATGCGGATCGTCGCCGATAGTCTTGTCATTAAACGCCCGGTGTATTTCGCGCAAGCATTCAAACGTACCGAGGAGCTGTCCTTTAGGGATCACCTCGTCCGGCTCCAACTCGCGGCCGTCTTCAATGGCGGCGAGAAAATTCTCGATGCGCGAGGGCGTTGATCGAGGCTCCCGTTCCTTTTCGGGCGGCCGTTCTATAGCTTCCAACATTAGTAGCATTATACTATACATACTGAATACACACCACTGTCAATGCCCGGCTTGCGCGCCTCTGCTATAATGAAGCCAGCTATGCAGTCCGTCGTTGAAACCTACGCCGCCGAAATATCCGCCCAGCTCAGCTCTGGCCACGCCCGCGAGCACGCCTACCGCCCCGCGCTAAAAGAACTCATGTCGGCTTTCGAGGACGTCCGCGCCGTCAACGACCCGGCACGCAGCGAGCACGGCAACCCGGATTTTGTCTTTTTGAAAGATTCTAACCATGACATTATTTTAGGATACGCCGAGGCCAAAGACATCACCATCTCCCTAGATAAGACCGCGCGGAGCGAGCAACTCCACCGCTACGCCGGCTACAACAAATTATTCCTCACGAATTACCTAGAGTTCCGCTTTTACCGTAACGGCGAGGAATACGAGCGCGTCAGCATCGGCGAGCTGAAAGACGGCGAGATACAATTCCACCCGCAAGAATTCGCCCGCCTGCAAAACGAGCTCCATGCCTTTTTGCAACTGCCGCCCGAGCCGATCAAAAACGGCAAGCGCCTGGCGCTCGTGATGGGCCAAAAAGCCCGCCGCATCCGCGACAACGTGGCGCGCTACCTAGAGATAGAAGACGAGCGCAACCGCGAGCTGGAAAAAATCTACGACATGATGAAAAAGCTGCTCGTGCACGACCTCTCCAAAGAAAAATTCGCCGACATGTACGCCCAAACGCTAGTATACGGCCTGTTCGCCGCGCGCTACCACGACGACACGCCAGATGATTTCACCCGCCAGGAAGCCAGCGAACTGGTGCCGGCCAGCAACCCGTTCCTGCGCGAATTTTTCGCCCACATCGGCGGCATCCATTTTGATAAGCGCCTGGCCGTGGTGGTAGACGAGCTCTGCGACGTCTTCGCCGTCAGCGACGTGCAAATGCTGGTGCAAAAACACCTGCGCATCTTGCAGGGCGCGGGCGACAAAGATTCCATTATCCACTTTTACGAAGATTTTCTGAAGGAATACGACCCGCAGGAGCGCAAACGCATGGGCGCGTACTACACGCCGGTGCCGGTAGTGCGGTTTATCGTGCGGCAGGTCGATGAAATCCTAAAGGAAGAATTCGGGCTTCCGGCCGGCCTGGCCGACACCAGCAAAATAACGCGCGAGATAGAGACCGGCCAAGACCTCCGCCACGACCGCCGCAAAAAGCTGGTGACATCTATCAAAAAAGACTACCACCGCGTGCAGATCCTCGACCCGGCCGTGGGCACCGCCACGTTCCTAAACGAAACCATCAAGTTCATCGCCGAGAAATTCAAAGACCAAGAGGGCAGGTGGCCCAGCTACGTCAATGACGGCCTGCTGCCGCGCCTCAGCGGCTTCGAGCTGATGATGGCGCCGTACACCGTGGCACACCTAAAGCTGGCGCTTACCTTGCAAGAAAGCGGCGCGGGCGAACTGCAAAAACGCCTTGGCATTTACCTCACCAACACGCTGGAGGAGGGAATTCCGGCGCAGCAAGACCTCTTTACCAGCCTTGGCCTGGCCGGCGCCGTTACCGAGGAAAGCCTGGCCGCCAGCGAAATAAAGCACGAGCGCCCCGTGATGGTGGTGATGGGGAACCCGCCGTATTCCGGCGTAAGCAGTAACGAAACCGAGTACGCAAACAATTTGATTAAGAAATATAAGGTGGAGCCAGGCGGCCAGCAAAAGCTCCAGGAACGTAAACACTGGCTCAACAATGACTATGTCAAATTCATCGCCTTCGCCGAAGATATGATTGCAAAGAACGGCAGCGGCATAGTCGCTATGATTACCGACAACAGCTACCTCGACGGCCTAACCTTTCGCGGCATGCGATGGCACCTTACTAAAACGTTCGACAAAATCTATGTCCTCGACCTACATGGGAATAGCAACAAAAAAGAAGTGGCGCCAGGTGGCGGCAAAGACGAAAATATTTTCGACATCATGCAAGGCGTGTCTATTATCGTTGGAGTTAAAACTACCGAAAACACCAAGCAGGCAACGGTCTACCACGCTAACGTTTTTGGCAAACGCAAAGACAAATTCGCCGCGCTGAATGCCGAGGTAAACTGGCAAAAAATAACACCAGACGCCAAGAATATTTACTTTACGCCAAAAAACACAGCCGGACAAGACGAGTACGAAAAGGGCATAAAAATCGACGACCTATTCCTCCAGAACGTAACTGGTATCGTAACGATGGGGGACAATTTCATCATCAATGAAAATTCAGATATTATCGCAACACGCGTTCAAAAGCTAGCAAATGGCGAATACAACGAGCTACAGCTTAATCATGAATTTGGGCTTGGCAAAAATTACGCGGAATTCGTGCTTGATCACCACAGCAAGCTCAACTATACCGAAGATGGGCTGACAAAAATTGATTATCGCCCCTTCGATACGCGCTGGACATATTTTGACAATAAAGTCCTGTGGCGGTGGCGTGAAAATGTCATGAAAAACTTCTTCAAGCACGATAACATTGGTGTCGTCTATAATCGCAGAATCGAGAGCCAGCGCCCCTTTGCAGATATTTTCATAGCAGAGAACCTCGTAGATGCTCGTCGCGTATCATTAAAAGAAACCAATTTTGTATCACCACTCTACCTCTACCACGACGACGGCAGCCCCAGCCTGTCCCTCCGCCAGTGGTGGTGACTCCATAG
>CBIMUR010000007.1:0-12156 GCA_966247155.1 uncultured bacterium | reverse complement strand
ACCCGCCTGCCAGGCCGAAAACCGTCGCGAAAAGCAAAATTACCTTTTTGTTCATGGCTTTAGTATACTACGCGCCCGGCGGCGGCGTTTCATTGCAATCGGTAATGTTTGAGATGGTGTACGAATGCTTGTAATAATCTTTCGTGATGTCATAGCCGCCATTCGCACCGCCCACGACGTTGTCGTTGCAGGTATAAAACTGGGTCGAGCTGTCAGACTGGAACTGCCGAAAGCCCAGCCGGCGGTAGTTCGTATCGGTTTGTGGCTGGCTCAGCATATTCCAGGCGGAAATAACGTACTGGCTGCCGTCGCTCACATACAGGTAGCAGCCTTTCTTTCCATCAGCGCCCGTGGGGCCGTTAGGGTCGCTTTGCGGCAGATTTTCACTAATGCCCGGGATCCAATCTTTCACCGACGACCCGTTCGTGCAGTTGGCGTCGGTTTCCACGTCGGCAGCCTTCCAGTTTGCCTTCGGGTTATTTGTCGTTTTCGGGTATTCTCCGCCGTTTTGTATGGCGTACGCCTCGACGATTTCTTCCAGCGACTCCACCTCGCTTTGCACCTTGGCACTGCGCGCTTTCTCCTGCACGCCGTTATACGCAACGATAACTATCGTCGCCAAAATAGAAACGACGATAATGACGATCAGGAGTTCCACGATCGTAAAGCCCGTTTCTTGCTTCCTGCCTGCCCACTTCATTTCTTAAAGTATACCATCATAGGTACCGCGTGCTACCAAACGGCACTTTTTGCTTCACGTAAAAGCCGGTGCCCAGCGTGTCGGCCGAGTGAACGGTGCGGTCACCAAAGCGTTTGTTGATCTCATCGATCGCGCTGGTTACCTGTTGCTCGCGTGCCAGCTGGTCGCCGAAAAGGCTCAGCTGGTTGCCAAGGCCGTCCTCTAGCTGGTAGCAGGTGATGGATATCTTAATGAGATTGTCCGGCGCCTGGGCCATCAGCATGGCCGCCTGCGCGTAAATGGCGCCGTTGGTAAAAAACGGCAGGGGAGACATGCGCCTGAAATGCCAATAGCCCTGCGAGCGCGATTTGCCCGAGACGATCACCCCGCGGGCAACTTTGTTTTTGGAGCGCATGCGGTGACCTACCGATTCGCATAAATGATGCAGCCGCTGCAACACCTCCGCGCGCGAAAGATCAAACGATTCCAGCACATATTGCCGCCCCACCGTTTTTACGTCGCTCGCCACGTCGTCCACCTCCCAGCCGCGTAGGCGCTGGTGCCAGTACAGGCCGTTTATGCTCTTGAACACCATTTTTTGCAGCGTCACCACGTCGGCATCCAAAAATTCCAGCGGCGTGTAAATGCCCACGCGGTTGAGCCGCGCTTCGTTTCTGCCCGCAATGCCAGTAAGGTCGGTGAGCTTTAATTTTGCAAATGTGTCGCGCAGGTTTTCGTGCGTTAGTACATCCAGCCCGTCGGGCTTATGTAGCCCGGCCGCGGTTTTGGCAAGGAATCGGTTGGTGCCAATGCCCACGTTGCAGCGCATCCAGCAGCCGACTTCCTCCTTTAGCGCGCGCTTTATTTCGTAGCCGATTTCTACCAAATCACGCGCCGCAATATCGCTGCTGGTTTGGTGAAAATCAATAACCCCCTCGTCGATGCTTTTCATGGTAATATGCGCCGAGTAGCGCTTCATGATATCCATGAGCTTGTGGTACACGTAGCGGTATTTTGGCGGGTCGCTCTCGAGCGTTACTAAATCGGGCACCAGTTTTTTGGCTTCGTGCACCTTCATGCCCAAGGAGATGCCGCGCGCCTTTGCCTCGTAACTGGCCGTGACGATCATGGTCTTTTCAGTGCGGCGGTTGACCACTGCTACCGGCCGGCCGCGCAGCAAGGGGCGCGCCTGCTGCTCCACCGTGGCAAAGCACGAGTTTAAATCGATGTGCATGATCAGCGGACGGGCGGCGTTATAGTCATCCTTCATAGTGATCCATCTCCCGCGTTAAATGCCATGTCAGCCGCTCGGTGTCTAGCTCCAGGCGGTAATCCGCCCCGCCGTCGGTAACGTCGAAAATATGTACCGTCTTCAGCCCTTTACTATCCGGGTGGCGCAGGCCAATCTCGGTTATTTCCACTTCCCGCCCGTTCGCCCGCCGGAATTTATGCGGCCGGCACGGGTTCAGTCCCGTCCCAAAGCTCGCGATCACCTCCACCCGTTCGTTCAAAAAGAGTTCGTCATCCATCTCAAAAATCCCCTAAAAGTTGGTTAGAGAAACGTTTTGAACTGTATCGCCCGTTTTCCCGCCCGTTTCTAGCCGGAACCCGAAGACGATGTAGATGACCTTCGCGAGGGACGCTTTGCATATGACGCCAGTGTGTATCGCGTGGTTACCTTTATTATAACACTTTCATTTCAGAGAGGAGTGACACAAAAACAAAATTAATTACGGAAGGGCGTGCAAGGCGGCGAGACCCGAAGATACTGCCGCCTTGCCGTTAACCGTCGTCACTCAACCCGCAAACCTATCTCCCGTGCCAAATACGGCGCTACTGCCACCAGTTGCGCGCTGTCGATCGTTACGCCGCCGAGCGACGCCCAGCCGGCAATCTCGAAGAGTTCCGACGTCCGCAAATCTACCTTTTTGCATTTTGCCTGGGTAAAAACGGTTTTCTCTAGCACGCACGATTCAAACGAAACCTCATGGAGCGCCGCGCCCAGAAAATCCGCCTCCACGAACGTGCAGTCCGTAAATTTCACGCGCCGCAAATCGGCAAACCGGAAATTCGCCATGTCCAGTTTGCAGCCGGAAAACGTTACGTCGTGTAGCGTCGTTTTGTTGAAATCCACGCCCGTCATGCGGCAACTCGTAAATTCCGCGCGGTTCAGCCCGCCATCCTCCAGATGCGCCGCCGAGAAATCACAGTGCTTCATGCGCACGTCACGCCCACTGATCCGCTCGAGTTGCGCGCCAGTCATGGTCACTTTTTCCATAGCCACGCCGGAAAGCTCCAATGCCTCCACGTGGCAGCCTGTCGCGTCTGTATTTTCCAGCAGCACGCCTTCCAGGTCACCGTCTTGCAATTGCCCCAGCGTGCCGTTCTCCAAACGCGCGGGAAGGGTAGGAGCGGCTATTTTCATGCTACTCCTTTGGCTTTGCCAAGCCTTCCGCTACCTTGGCATTTGGCAATTTCATCAGCTCGGCAGGGTCTAGCACCAGTTTGCTTTCGCGGTTGCCACCACCCATTACTACCTTTTCCTGCCCCATTACGACACTGTCTACGTAAACCGGCAGCTCACGGATTCCTATGGCCGTCACCCCGCCAATCATCATGCCGGTCAGGCGCATGGTCGTTTCGCCATCCGCAAACGACGCCTTTTTCACATCCAGCAGCTGGCAAACCTTCTTGTTCACGTCCAGCCGGGTCGTGGCTAGCACCACGCACACCGCGTATTTTGCCGGTTCTACCTTGCGCGAAGCTACTAAAATAGTATTGGCCGCTTGCCGCGGCGAAAAGCCGTATTTTTCGCAAAAAGCCGCCGTGTCGGCAAAATCCGGGTCGCAGGCGAGGACGTCGGCAGCAATGTCGTATTCCTCTACGGCCGTTTGTACTTCTGGGGAGAGCTGCGCTGTCATATGTCTACTGTAGCACGGGACTTGCAGTAATTCACATCACCTCTTGGCTCGAATTGTACTCCAGCTAAACCCTCTGGAAAACAAGGCGACAATCTGCTACAATCGTCGAGGTAAAGCCACACGGCAGCGTAGCTCAGTCGGTTAGAGCGTAGGACTCATAAGCCTAAGGTCACTGGTTCGATCCCAGTCGCTGCTACCATGAAAATCCCCTCATCGAAAGATGGGGGTATTTTCATGGGTGGGCTAGCCTGCTGCCGCCTCTACGATTGACCTCTTCTTGACGGTTTTCTTTTTTGACCGTAAACGAGATTTTGAGTTGATTTTCAGTCGCCATTTTTCGCTTCTTTATCTCATACTTAATCACCTCTTATTAAACTATAGCGAGGTTAAAAAGTAAAAATAGGGAAGAGAACTACGCCACCGTACTTGGCGCCTCCAGCTCCTGTCCCACCTGCGCCGCAAGGTTGGTGATATAGTCGCGCGCGACCGTCTCGTTCCACATGCCGCCGCCCGCCTTTATGATGTTATCCATGTGGTAGTCGACCGATCCGTTGTCGTCTTCGGCTTTGGTTTCCACACCCAGGCTGCGGTCTGTCTTCAGCTGCTCAAGGGCGACTTTTATTTCTTCCCGGGCGTCTTCTTCTGTCATGCGATTTGTTTTTTCTCCCATATTCCCCCTTTGCTGCCTTAAAGCGCATGCGCCAGAAAGGATGGGATTTCTGGCGCATGCTGCATTTGTGATCCGCTTGTTGTCCTGCTGGAGCTTACGCTCTAGCTATTTTTGTGGCTATTGCGGCCGCCTTCGCGCTTGGCCTCGGTTGGCTGAGCGGCTGCGCCTGCCTTGCCTGCTTTGTGCGGGTCAGCGCCCTCTTTCTCGCCAAACTTTCCCGGGCTCGCGTTGCCACCGTCGCTTGCGATCTTGCGCTGCTTGTCGTCATCCATTGATGCGAATCCGCGGTTGCTTGTGTTGTCTGCCATAACCTTCTCCTTTCCTTATTACTGTTTACATTCTTTACTATAGTGAACCCCGGCCCTGCGTACCGTGAGGACATTCACCGGCAGCCTGTTACCAATCTTACGTCACCCTTGTGACATCCTCACGTTTCCCCTGGAAAAACAGGCGCGCGGGAAGTACGGCTGGAAGCAAAAAAACCGCAAAAGTATTACAATAGAAAGTATGAATATAGCGCTGACCCCGTTGAAATCGCTGCTCGAAGGGGCGCGCACCAAACAGTACGATGACGGCCAGCTTATTTTTTACGCGGGCGATGATGCCACCGAAGCGCTCATTCTTACTAGCGGCATCGTGAAAGTCTATGACATCGACGCCAAAGGGCAGGAGAAAGTGCTGCAGATCATCAAAGCCCCGGCCATTCTGCCGCTAGACTGCCTGCTTACTTCACCCCATAAAATTAGCTGGCACTACGCAGCGCTCACCAGCATAACGGCGGCGGCCTTCTCGCCAGATGAACTCCACGAGCACATGGAAAAACGCCCGCATCTCAGCTCATATATCATCGACTGGCTGGCCGTGGAGTCGCATGAGCTGCTGGTGCGGATAGACGGCATGAGCAAAACCGAAGCCAGGGACAAGGTCGTCACCGTGCTGCGGTTTTTTAATGTCTACTACGGCGGCCCTCTCAGGCGTGGCTGGCGGCGGGTAGAATTCCCCGTGACCCACCAGCTGATCGCCGATATCGCCGGCCTCGCCCGAGAGAGCGTCAGCATCCAGATGGGGCAGTTGCAAAAGGAAAAGATCGTCCGCTCGCGCCGGCCCTACCTGGAAATCAACGACAAAAACCTGGAAAATTACGACATCTAGCTAGCAGGGAAGCGGGGAGTGTTACGGCAAGTGATTGCCGCCCGTCACGCCGATCACCTCGGCGGTAATATAGCTCGATTCTTGTGACGCGAGAAAAACGTACGTCGGCGCCAGCTCGGCGGGTTGTCCCGGCCGCCCCATCGGCGTGTTCTGGCCAAATTTCACCAGCTTTTCCTGCGGCTGGCCATAGCTTGGTTGCAGCGGCGTCCATACCGGCCCCGGCGCCACGGCATTTACCCGGATACCTTTTTTAATCACCATTTTCGCGAGCGACTTGGTAAACGACGTAATAGCCCCTTTCGTCGCGGCATAATCCAGCAGGCCAGGGGAGGGCTGGTACGACTGGATAGAAGTAGTATTTATAATACTCCCCCCTGCCGGCATGGTTTTTAACACCTCCTTGGTGATCCAGAACATCGCGAAAACGTTCGTACGGAAAGTATCTTGGAACTGCTCGCTGGTAATATCCTGGATATTCTCTACGTACAGCTGCCGCCCCGCGTTGTTGACCAGTATGTCGATCGACCCCAGCGCTTCCACTGCCCGTTTTACCAACTCCTTGCAAAACGCCTCGTCGCTGATATCGCCCGGTATCGCCGCGGCCTTTTGCCCCGCCGCCTCGATGTGTTTTATCACGGCGTTGGCATCCTCTTGCTCGCTCGGCAGGTACGAAAGCGCCACGTCGGCACCCTCGCGCGCGTAGGCAATGGCGACCGCCCGGCCGATGCCCGAATCCGCGCCGGTGATCAGCGCCTTTCTTCCCTTCAGCCGCCCCGTCCCCCGGTAGCTTTCAATGCCGTGGTCCGCCTTTGGCTCCAGCTTGGCGTCAAGCCCCGGCTCGGGCTGCGTTTGCTCGGGAATGTCCAGCTTGCCGTATTGCGCCCGCGGGTCTTGCATTTCATATTGGTCTTTTTTGCTCATGCGCCCCTCCTTTTTCGCTTCTTTTGCTTCTTCTGGATGGATTTCTTGTTTTTTTCCAGCCGCTCATCGCTTTCGTCTTCCGCCTTCATCAGCTCGCCGTCGGTAATTCCCATTTCACGCATGATAGCGTCGAGTTTTATGTTCATGGCCATGTTGTCGCGGTTTTGTGTGTTCTGAATGATGAAGACTGTCAGGAACGTGATGATGGTCGTGCTGGTATTAATAATCAGCTGCCACGTGTCGGAAAACCCAAGGATCGGGCCGCTGATTGCCCATAGCGCCATAAGCGCCAGCGCCAGCATGAACACCCACGGCCGGCCCAACACCATCGACACCGAAGAGGTAAACCGTGTAAAAATATCCGTTTTTTTCCTGCTCATTATTCCCTCCTTTGCTTTCTTATTATACGCCGATGTAAAATTCCCCGCCAACTTCGCACCGGCCATTACCCTCTGTAACCGGCCGGCGCAAATGCGATATACTGAGAATAAGAGGAACGTTTATGAGCACCCGTCACTATATTTCCGGCCTCGACGGACTGCGCGCGCTTGCCGTGCTGGCAGTCATCATCTACCATCTGGCACCGCATCTGCTGCCAGGCGGATATCTTGGGGTAGATATTTTCTTCGTTATTAGCGGGTTCCTCATCACCACGCTGCTGATTACCGAGCACGCGCGGCACCAGAAAATCGCCCTACGCGAATTTTGGCTGCGACGGGCGCGCCGGCTGCTTCCGGCACTGCTTGTCACCATCCTGGCAATCAGCTCTCTCACGTTCTTCATACGGGGCGACGTACTGGTCGGAATCGGCCGGCAGATACTGGGCGCGGCGACTTTCAGCAGCAACTGGGTCGAGGTACTAAACGGCACGGATTATTTCGCCAGCGAAACCCCGCACCTTTTCAAGAACTTCTGGTCGCTCGCCGTGGAAGAACAGTTCTATTTACTGTGGCCGTTTATGGTGCTACTGCTGATAGCCGTGGTGAAAAAACCACGCATCGGCATGGCAGTCACCGCCCTGCTGGCCGCTGCCTCTGCCGGATGGATGGCGTATCGTTTTGCCGGCGGCGCATCGGCCACCCGGGTGTATTACGGTGCCGACACGCACATTTTCGGCCTGATGATCGGCGCCTGTCTGGCATTCTGGACCCGGAGCATGGCGGCAAACCAGCCGCTGCGCCGCCTGTCGCAGCCGTTTTTGAAACTGCGCCGCTTTCCAAAAACGGTGCAGCTCTTCGGCACGCTGGCGCTTGGCGGGCTGTTCGTGCTGTTTTTCGCGCTCCCCAACTATGCCGGCTTTACCTATAGCGGCGGCCTATTTTTGGCAAGCCTCCTTACCGCGGTCGCCCTGGTAGCAGCCGTCAGCATGCCGGGCGCATTGCAAAAACTGCTTGAACTCCGGCCGTTGAAATGGGTCGGCACCCGCTCGTACGGCATCTACCTGTGGCACTGGCCCATCCTGGTGCTGCTGCGCTATACGCTGCCGCACGGAACGCCGTGGTGGGTCACGCCCCTTAGCCTGTTCGCCCTTACGTTTGCCGCTGCCGAACTAAGCTACCGCTACCTTGAGATGCCGGTCCGGCGGCGTGGTTTCCGCGAGACGTTCCGCCGGGCGGTTAAACGGTACACGGTGAAAAATGGCAACGTGAAGCGTATTCAGGCCCGGCCGCACACGGCGGCACTCGCGCTATTCCTGGCAGTCATCCTTACTGGCGCCGCGGTACTCAACGCTCCTACGAAAACGGCCGCGCAGCTGCGCATAGAAGAAGGCCAAAAAGCCATCCAAAAACAAGCCGCCATAGAGAAAAAAGAAGCAAAAAAGAAAGCCGAGGCGGCCAAAAAGCGCGTGCCCATCACCGGTACGGCCATCTCCGCGGTCGGCGACTCGGTCATGCTGGGCAGCGCGCCGTACCTCCAGCAAGCATTTCCAGGCATTACTATAGACGCCGTCGTGTCGCGCTCGATGACCCGGGGCGGGCTGGAAACACTAGAGAAGATGCAGCACGCCGGCACGCTCCGCAAAAACGTCGTCGTGGCGCTTGGCACCAACGGCTACTACGGCACCGGCATGCTCGAGCGGATGATACGCGAGCTAAAGGGGTACAATATCGTCCTGGTGACGGCATACGGCGACAGGGAATGGATACCGCCAAACAACAGCGACGCCCGTAAAATGGCACAAAAATACCAGAACGTCGCGGTTGCCCAGTGGGACAAGGCCATTGCGCCGCACACCGAACTACTGGGAGACGATGGCATTCACCCGGCGACGGCCGCGGGCGATAAAATCTATGCCAGCTGCATTAAGACAGCGCTGAAAAAATTCCAGTAGCAGAGTTATTCGACTTCAATGTCGTCGGGCAGACGGTTGTGATGCGTCCGGATGAAATTTTGCAATTCTTCGCTGCTGCGCGGGCGGTTCCACGTGTCCAGATTTAAAATTTCACTAAGAGTGACTGCCTCGACGGCAGCGGAGTTGGTTTCCATTTTTTGCTTCCTTTTTGTTTTTATTGCTTTATAGTTTTATATTAGCATAAGTTTTACAAAAAAGCAATAGCAATATATAAAGAATATTCTATCCAGCTTCTTCCGTCCTCGCCATAGTGAAACACGAATTGTTTTTTGACCATCCCGCTATGCTTATGCTATAACTGGTACAGAGGTAGGCCAAAAAATAAATATAATGATTAGCTCTCTCGCCATCGTCGCATTCGCAGCCCTTATCCACGCCAGTTTCCAACTGAGCGTGAGCATGCTGACCCTGTTGAGCGGCCATGCGATCGGCCGCAATGCCGGCCACGCCAAATTGCTTCGGCTGACAAACAGCTTTCTGATAGGCGTTGTAGTAATGACAATGCTTGTCGTATCGTTTGCCGCCTTTACGTTCCAGCACGTTTTCGGCCATACCGTCCCGCTGCTCGCCTGGGCGGTAGCCTGCGGGCTGCTGCTTGGCCTTGGCGTCGCCGTATGGAGCTTTTACTACCGGCGCGAACCTGGCACCAGCCTGTGGCTACCGCGTGGCATGGCGCGGTATCTCAGCGAGCGCACCAAGGCGACCAAACACAGCAGCGAAGCCTTCGGCCTGGGCCTCTCCAGTGTCATGGGCGAGCTGATCTTTATCTTGGCGCCCATTATTATCAGCGCGCTGGTACTTATCCGGCTCGAGCCTATGTGGCAGCTGGCCGGCGTGGGCATTTACACCGCCGTTTCGTCGCTGTCGCTCGTGGTAGTATGCGGGCTGATTGGCAGCGGGCACAAGCTCAGCCGCATCCAGAAATGGCGCGAAAACAACAAGCGCTTTTTGCAGTTTGCCGCCGGCAGCGGCCTGCTGATCCTTGGGTTTTACGTATATGTCGACCAAGTGGTATCGGCGACAGCCTTCGCGGCGGGAGGCCGGTAGCATGCAAAAAGCCATCGATATCGTCAAACGCGGTGGCAAACGGCCCAGCGAGGCGTTCAAGCGCGAGAAGCTTCACGCCAGCCTGCGCGCGGCCTGCCTGAGCGTCCGCAGCCCCGAGGGCGAAGCCGAAATGACCGCCGGCCGCGTATGCGACGCCGTTATCATCTGGCTGGAAACAAAACCAGAGGTAACCAGCGCCGACCTGCGCCGTAAAGCGGCCGAAACGCTGGAGCGTCACCACCCCGAAGCGGCATATTTATACAAACACCACCGGCTGGTATTGTAAGGAGAAAACAAACATGGCAAAACGAATAAAATTTGACTACGACCTGATCGTTATCGGCAGCGGCGCCGGTGGCAGCGCGGCCGCCACTATCGCCGCCCGGGCGGGCCAGCGGGTTGCCATTATCGAAGCCGACACCTTTGGCGGCGACTCGCCCAACTGGAGCGACGTTCCCACCAAAGCCCTGCTGCACGCCGCCCACCTCTACGACGAAGCCCGCCATGGCTCGCGCTTTGGCCTGCGCTCGAGCACCATGGGCTACAACTACCCCTCCCTCCGCAACTGGAAAGACCTGGCCGTCAGGCGGACCGGTGCCGGTGGCAACCGCAAATATTATGAAAACGAAAATATCGCCACCTACCACGGCGTCGCCCATTTTCTCTCGCCAAACGAAATCTCCGTCAACCGGCGTCACCTTTCCGCCGAACGCTTCCTTGTCGCTACCGGCTCGCACTGGGTCGCGCCAAACATCCAGGGGCTCGAGGACGTATCCTATCTGACGCCGCGCACCATCCTCGAGGCTATCCGCCCGCCCAAAAGCCTGTACATCATCGGTGGCGGCACTATCGGCGTTGAGATCGCCCAGCTGATGGCCATTTTTGGCACCAAAGTATATATCGCCGAAATCGCCGCCCGTCTTTTGCCACAAGAAGACGAGGAGGTCGGCCTGCTGATGGAGCGCCTGCTGAAAGAACAAAAAGGCATCACCTCCCTCACCCAGACCCGCACACTGCTGGTCGTAAAAGACGGCGTCGGCAAGCGCGTCACGTATTCGCGTGGCGGCGCCGAGAAATCCATTCACGTGGATGACGTGCTGATTGCTACCGGCCGCGTGCCAAGCGTCGACCTGGGCCTGGAAAACGCCCTGGTCGCCTACACG
This sequence comes from uncultured bacterium, assembly GCA_966247155.1. GTDB lineage: Bacteria > Patescibacteriota > Saccharimonadia > Saccharimonadales > Saccharimonadaceae > CAMLDM01. The sequence continues at coordinate 1,250 of CBIMUR010000007.1, read as the reverse complement.
CCCAAAGGCATCGACGTCGACGACCACTTGCAAACGACCTCGCGCAATATTTTTGCTGCCGGCGACGTGCTGGGCCACAACGGCCACACGCACACCGCGCTGCTGGAGAGCCGCGTGGCCGCGCACAACCTGCTCCACCCGAAGTCAAAAATCACGCCGGATTACACCGCGACGCCGCGGCTTACCTTCACTCACCCAGGCATCGCCTCGGTCGGCCTGAGCGAGGACGACTGCCTGAAGCGCGACCTGCCTATCAACAAAGCCGTAGCGCCGCTGAATATCATCGCGCGCAGCAATACCAGCGATTTCCGCGACGGCTTCGTGAAAATCATCACCGATAAAAAAGGCGTCATCCTGGGCGGCACCGTCGTCGCGCCGCACGCCGCCGAGATCATTCACGAGCTCACGCTCGCCGTCAAATACCAGCTGACCGCCGCGCACGTGGCCGCCACCCCGCACGCGTTCCTCAGCTGGAGCGAAGCCATCCGCGTCGCGGCAGCGAAACTAGGGTAGAGTCCAAAGGGCTGGCTTACGACGCGGGGCCAACCGGCGTAAACCGGCTGAATGGCGCGCTTTGGTCAACGCAAAACTTATACACTAGTTGCTCTTCCCGTCTCGTGCTGTTTTTGAACGTACGTGGATCCATAAAGGCAACCGCCGCCGCGTCCTTGCCTACGCCGAATTCATCGCTTGCCGTCTCCACGTCATACGCGATCCAGAACGCCCACGCCTGTTTGCTTGGGACGTAAAACGTTACCGTATCCTTTACCGCCGCGCGGAATTCGCCTTCGTAGGCAACTTCCTCAAATAGTTCACGCGCCAGCGCTGCCTCGGCCGTCTCACCGTGGTCGATCCCGCCACCGGGCAGTCCCCAGGAATTCTCGCGCTCCTGCACCACCAGCACCTCGCCTTTTTCGTTGCGGATAATTGCCTTTAGTGACACTCGGTAAAAAGTATTTGGGTAGTTGCTATGTGGCATCATGCGCCCAGTATAGCATGGCAGGGTTGCAACAGATGAGCATATCTGGTATCATAGTAGACGTATCGCGGGGTGGAGCAGTCTGGTCAGCTCGCGTGGCTCATAACCACGAGGTCGTAGGTTCAAATCCTGCCCCCGCAACCAAGAAAAGAGGCTATCTGTCGATGGCCTTTTTTCTTTTGCGCTATCACTCCCTCTTGTGATTGCCGCCAAACAGGAAGTTCGCCCATTGCTGGAGGTTGCTCTCCGGCTGAGTACGGGCAGCTGCGTG
>CBIMUR010000006.1:0-12713 GCA_966247155.1 uncultured bacterium | reverse complement strand
CCGCCGCCGACAACCAGCCGCAGGTAGAAATCCACGTGCTGCAAGGCGAGCGCGAAATGGCAGCCGACAACAAGTCGCTCGGTACGTTCGTGCTGGACGGCATCGCGCCGGCACCACGCGGCGTGCCGCAGATCGAAGTGACGTTCAGCCTTGACGCCAACGGCATCCTTAACGTGACCGCCAAGGACAAGGGCACGGGCAAAGAAAACTCCGTCACCATCCAGGACAGCGGCAACATGAGCAAGGAAGACATTGAAAAGGCGCAAAAAGAGGCCGAAGCGCACGCTGACGAAGACCGCAAAAAGCGTGAAGCAGTGGACGCGCGCAATACGCTTGAAAACGCTATTTACCAGGCGGAAAAAATGCCAGACGAATACAAGGACAAGATTTCTGAAGACGACGTAAAGACCATCAAAGATGCCGTGGAAGAGGCTAAAAAGCACAAGGACTCCAACGAAAAAGACGAGCTTGAAGCCGCGGTAAAAGCGCTGAACGACGCTATCATGCCGATTGGCGCCAAGATGTACGAAGCCGCCAGCAAAGAAAACGCCGAGAAGACCGATGAGTCCGCCAAAGAGAAAAAAGGCGACGAGCCGGTGGAGGGCGAAGTTGTCGACGATAAAGACAAAAAATAACTGAAAATACATACGGTAAAAAGGCTGTCCATGCACAGCCTTTTTACTATATTGCTGTGATTTCTGTCATACTTTAAGTAGGCTTATGAAGCGCATGAAAAATCCAAAGTTTCGCAAGCACAGCCGCCTCTATCAATTAACGGTCGGCTACTACCTACTGTACGTAGTTTTATTTACTATTCCATTCGTTTTCTTTCTGGGCGGCGTATTGCTTTTTCCGCTTTACGTCGTTATTTCACTGGGCGGTCAGGGTGAAGATGCTTACGCTGCGGCATCAAATATCCTCACGGCGTATGTTATTCCTGCGTTGTTCTGGGCGGCGTTCGTGACCGGGCTTTTGATGGCTATCGAAGCGGTAAAAAGATTTCGCGCTACTGCTGATAGCCGGTTGCGACAGAAAATTATTCTGATAGTGGGCGGGTACGTATTTTTATCTGGCTCGTATGTAGCTTCTATCATCAGCAATATTTTGGGAGTGGGATAAGATGAAAGCCCGGACCCATGACGTCGCCGCCGCAGCTGCGCTGCTCGGTGTGGTCGCGGTGTTGCCCGAGTTGCCAACGGTCACGCTCTCAACTGTCATCGCGGCGCTTATCGCCAACCAAATCGGTGGTATCATCCCCGATATCGACCAGCCCACGGCGCCATTTTGGCGCAACCTGCCCATAGGCGGCCTGTTCGGAAAAGTCGTTGCCCGGCTGCTGGGCGGCCACCGTTTTTTGACACACTCGCTGCTCGGCGTGGCGCTGGTAGGGTTTTTGGCGCAGGCATTGCTGCTGTTCTTGCAGCCGCTGATGCCGCACGTGCAAATTCAGTACGTATGGTGGGCGTTGATGATCGGCATAGCCTCGCACCTGGTAATGGACACCTTCACGAAAGAGGGCGTGCCGTGGCTGCTGCCAGTTCCGGTGAAGTTCGGCGTGCCGCCGCTGCGGCGCCTGCGTATTACTACCGGCAAATGGACGGAGAATTTTATCGCTCTACCTCTGCTTATCTTTGTCGCTGCTATTATTTGCGCCGTCCATTACGGCCGGCTGCTGGAGTTTTTGCACCAGCATATCGTCCGCTAGTTTGCGTACAGCGCGTTTTCGCTGATGTACGCCGCAACGGCCGGGTTGAAGAAGTGGCTGTTGCCGCTGCGCACCTGCGAAGAAGCCATGTGCCACTGCCCCGTCTTGATGATGGTGGCAGATGGTAGTATCTCCTTGATATAGTTCTCGTTGCCACCCGCCCGGAGGCCTATGGCAAGCGACATGTCGCGCAGCAGGGCATCGGCGCCGGGCCAGTGCTGAAGCTTCAGGGCAACGTCAGAGCCCACTAACAGTGTGAAGGCGGCGTCTTTAAAGAGCGCGCGCAGCTCGGGCAGGGTAGCTTGCACGGTAAAGCGCAAAGAGGAGAGCTGTGTAACCTGAAGGTACGGCACATCGCTGGTTGCCCGTTCGAGCAGCGCGATCCGGTGCGAAATGTCGGTGACATGTTGCTTGCCGCGGGGCCGCGCTTCCGGCAGAAAAACGATTTTGTCGAGCCCGCACGCCGTGCGCGCGGCCGTTGCAAACGCAATATGCCCCGCGTGCACCGGGTCGAACGTGCCGGAATAAACGCCGATTCGCTTCATGTCCTCATAGTACCATGGCCTTCCTTTTTTCATGGCGGGGCGCTATAGTGGAGGTAATCATGCATATGCTTACGAAAAACCGGCCATATGCGCTGGCAGATACCGACATAACGGTGGGCGAGGGCGACACGCGCTATGTGCTTCGCGTGCGCGACTTGCCGCTGGAAGACAAGCCGCGCGAAAAACTGCTGGCCGGCGGGCCGGCCGACCTGACGCACGCCGAGCTTTTGGCGGTGCTCTTTGGCGTTGGCACCCGCAAGGAAGAGGTGATGAGCATGGCGCAGCGTGTTCTGCGCGAGTACGGCGAACGGGCGATTATCAGCGAGAAAGACCCCGCGCGTCTTGCGACGGCGCTTGATATTCCGCTGGTAAAAGCCTGCCAGATCGTTGCTAGTTACGAGCTGGGGCGGCGGGCGTACTTGCACCGCGCGGGCAAGCCGGTCTGCGTACGCACGGCGCGCCAGGCGTTCGACCACTTGAAAAACATCGGGCATCTGCAAAAAGAGCAGCTACGCGGCCTGTATCTCAGTAGCCGCTACGAGGTAATCCACGAAGAAACGATTTCCGTCGGCAGCCTGACGGCCAATATCATCCATCCGCGAGAAGTATTTGGCCCCGCGCTAGAGTACGGCGCGGCCGCGGTCATCATCGCCCACAATCACCCTTCCGGCGTGTGCGAGCCAACGGAAGACGACCTGCGGGCGACCAGCCAGTTGCTGGGCGCTGGGGAGCTGCTGGGCATTACGCTGCTTGACCATCTGGTCATTGCCAAAGGTGAATTTACAAGCATAATGGAGAAAAAACAATGAGCGACACGACACCCTACATCATTCCAACCTTGGCCGGCCTGTTTGGGCGCGCGCCGCTGGCCCGCGACGCGGAAATCCCGGCGCGACTGCTTGACGCGACCGAGCTGGACGCCATGGCGCGCTCGGGCGATTACTTCGTGACGCTCGCGGCGCAACTCGACGAGCTGAGCCATGCCACCGACGATTACGGGGTAAAGCTGAGGCTGGAAAATATCGCCTCCGACCTTCTGTATCTCCAAGACAATTACAACGTAACGAAGAAGGAAAACTAGCATGGATCTCCGGGCGGAACTTTCAAAAACATTCAAGGGCGAAATAGATGCCAGCGAGGAGGCGCGCGAATTTTACAGCCACGACGCCAGCCTGTTCGAGCTGAAGCCGCAGGTCGTTGCTTTTCCTAACGACACGGAGGATATAAAGGCCGCCGTTAATTTCGTGAATGCCAACAAAGCGGCCAGCCCCGAGCTGAGCATCACCCCGCGTTCCCGTGGGACCGACATGTCGGGCGCGGCCATTGGCGAGTCAATTTTGCTGGATGTGAGCAAGCACATGGACAAGCTGTTCGAGGTAGACAGCGAGAAGGCGCGTTTCCAGCCGGGCATTTTGTACCGTGAATTTGAGGTGGAGACGCTCAAGCACGGCAGCATTTTGCCGAGCTACCCGGCCAGTCGCAACCTCGCCTCAGTGGGCGGCATGGTCAACAACAACTCCGGCGGCGAAAAATCGCTCGAGTATGGCAAAACCGACAATTTCGTCACCGAGATGAAAGTGGTCTTAAGCGACGGCAACGAATACACGCTACGGCCGTTGACCCGCGACGAGCTAAACGCCAAAATGGAGCAGGATGATTTCGAGGGCAACCTCTACCGCCAGACGTTCGAGCTGCTGGATAAAAACTACGATGAGATCCAGGCCGCGGCGCCAAAAGTCACCAAAGACTCTACCGGATATCACCTGTGGAACGTATGGAATCGCGACACGGGAATTTTCGACTTGACCAAACTGTTTATTGGCGCGCAGGGGACGCTGGGTATTACCACCGAGGCAAGCGTACGCCTGGTGCCAAAGCCGGCACATTCGGGCACGCTGGTATGTTACATGCGCAAGATCGACAACCTGGGCGACGTCATCCCGGCGGTCCTGAACCACAAGCCGGCGACATTTGAAAGTTTCGACGACAACACGCTGTGGCTGAGCTTCAAGTTTTTCTTCCTGTTTATCTCAAAGCTTGGCCTGTGGACATGGATGAAAACGGCGATCCAGCTGCTGCCCGACGGCCTAATGCTGGTGCGCGGCGTGCCAAAGCTTATCCTGCTGATAGAATTTACCGGGGCGACGCCAGATGAGGTGGCGAAGAAAATCCGCGACGCCCGGCTTGACCTGCAGCGTTTCGGCTTTACCTACATGGAAGAAAACGACACCGAGGAAAAATCGCGCAAGTTCTGGCTGATGCGCCGCGAAAGCTTCAACCTGCTGCGCAAAAAGGTGAAAGACAAGCACACCGCGCCGTTTATCGACGATTTCGTGGTACCGCCCCAGCACCTGACGGAGTTTTTGCCGCAGCTGACAACCATTATCAAGAAGTACAAGTTGTTCGCGACCATTGCCGGGCATATGGGCGACGGCAATTTCCACGTGATTCCGCTGATGAAAATCGAAGACCCGGCGGAGCGTGCCAAGTTTGAGCCGGCTATGAAAGAGGTGAATAATCTGGTTATCTCGTACGGCGGCTCGGTATCGGGCGAGCACGGCGACGGCCTTGTCCGTGGCCCGTGGCTAGAGGAGATGTACAGCCCGAACGTGCTTGGCTACATGAAAGAGATCAAGCAGTTGTATGACCCGAACAATATTTTCAACCCGAAGAAAAAGACCGACGCGACCTGGGACTTCAGCTTTAGCCACATCCGTGAGCATTTCTAGCATGGGTGGCCGCGCCGTCTTTTGGCAAAACGTACGCGGCCGTGGCTTTACTATTGTCGAACTGCTGATCGTCATTACGGTTATCGGCATTTTGGCGACGATCGTGATCGTGGCGTACGGTAGCGTGCAGAACAACGCGCGTGACGGCGCCGTGCAGTCGGACCTGCGGAAGATGGCCGACCGGATGGAGGAATTCCGCCTGGGGAAGGGCGCGTACCCGGCTGCCACCCAGACCGACCTCGAAGATCTTGTGACGGTGACGAAAGACGCGTACATACAGGACAGCCCGTCTGGGTCGTTCTCGTATTGCCGGAATGACACCGACTTTACGATTTTAGGGCGGAGCGCAAGCAAGAACGCGTTTATCTTCTCATCGAAAGACGGCCTTAAGGCGGTGACGTTCTCAGGCAATCTGAATGACCAATGCGCGCTTGGCGGCATTGCGACGACCGACCCGGGGTTCGGAAAAATATGGCTGCTGAAAGGAACGGGCAACCCGGACGGCTACGGTTGGCAGCCGTGGGTAAACTAGCACTCTTGAATATCGAGTGCCAGTTTTGTATAGTAGATACAGATGAGCAAGCGTGATTATTATGAAATTTTAGGTGTCAGCAAAAGCGCCAGCGCCGACGAAATAAAAAAGGCGTACCGCAAGGCTGCCGTCAAGTACCACCCAGACAAAGAGGGCGGCGACGAAACGAAATTCAAGGAGGCCAGCGAAGCCTACGAAGTGCTGAAAGACCAGCAAAAACGCCAGCGCTACGACCAGTTCGGCCACGCGGGCGTGGGCAGTGACCCGGGCGGCGCGGGCTCCTATGGCGGCAACCCGTTCGAAGGGTTTGGCGGTTTCGGCGGCCAGAACGTCCACTTTGATTTTGGCGACGGCGGCCTGGGTGATATTTTCGGCCAGTTCTTTGGCGGCGGTCAGCAGCGCCAGCAGGGGCCAAAACGCGGCCGCGACGTAGAAACGACAGTACAGCTTACGTTTGAGCAGGCGGTATTCGGCGTCGAGGAGAAACTCACGCTCGACATGGACGATGAATGCTCGCACTGCCACGGCAGCACGGTCGAGCCGGGCCACGGCATGAAAACCTGCCCCACGTGCAAAGGCGCCGGCCAGCAGACCCGCGTTATGAACTCTATTTTCGGCCAAATCCAGCAGGCAGTCACCTGTGAGACGTGCCAAGGTACCGGCAAGGTGCCCGAACAAGTTTGTAGCGTCTGCAAAGGCAAGGGCACCGAACGCCGCAAGCAGGTCATCACGCTGAAAGTCCCGGCTGGCATCGATGACGGCGCGACCATCCGCCTAAAGGGGCACGGCGAAGCCATCGGCGGCGGCGTGAAAGGCGACCTTTACGTGCATATCCGCGTGAAAGCGCACAAAAAATTCACCCGCGAAGGCGATATCATCCTTAGCGAAGAGCATGTCGGCATGGTCGACGCGGCGCTCGGAACGGAGATCGACGTGGAAACGGTGGACGGCATGGTGCGTATGAAAGTCCCGGCCGGCACCCAAAGCGGCACCGACTTCAAACTGTCGCACCACGGCGTCCCGCACCTGCGCGGCACTCAGCGCGGCGCGCATATCGTCAGCGTCGTGGTAGACACGCCGACCAAGCTGACGAAGAAGCAGAGGGAGTTGCTGGAACAGTTTGAGGGCGCGAAAAAACGCAGCCTTTTCTAGCCGCGCCTCTTGCAGCAGGCACCATAAAGATGAGGAGGAAATCATGAGCGCCCCGCAATCCATAACGATCATAGGAAACGTTCTTTCTCGGCAGGGGTACGAAGTCGGAGAACTGGAACTTGCAGGTAAGCGCTTTGCCCAAATCAGCAAGGAAGGCCGGCCGCTCCTGACAGTCGGGTACGAGTATCCGCTATACCCTTTTGCAACGAGCTCCGCGCGCCTTATATCCAAGCATAAAGACATGGCGTACGAATTTGTCCGGAAAAACGGCGTGATGGTACCGGAAACCGTCGTGGTAAGAGGCAGTGCCCTGAGCGAAGCCACGGAATTGCTGGAAAAATGCGGAAGAGTCATTGTCAAACCAAAGAAAGGGCTTGGCTCTGAAGGGCTGCATCTTGATATAACAACCCCGGATCAGCTTGGCCAGGCCGTCGCTGACGCAGGACAAGGCGGCGCGGATGTTCTTGTGCAGCGGCAGTTTTATGGGGAGGAGGTTCGGTTTGCCGTAATCGATGGAAGGGTCCGCGCTGCGCTGCTGCGCCAAACGCCACGGGTCGTTGGTGACGGCACGAGCACGCTAGCTCAGCTGATACGAAAAGAGAACGACCGGCGGCGTGAGGTGAACGATACACTTGTCCCGTATCCGCAGCTAGACGCCTCACTGGTGTCTCGGCAGCTTCTTGAAAGTAATGAGGTTATTCCACGTGGTGAAGTGCGCGAGCTTAATAAAAGTACGATGATACGGGGCGGCGCGTCGATTTATAACATCCTGAGCGAAGTTGACCCCGGCTATGCCTCCGTGGCCGAACGGGCTTGCGAAGGACTCGGGAAAGGATTCATCGTGGCCGATATCATGATAGCGGATTACACGGCGCCACCTAGCGATGATACTTACGTGTTTATCGAGTTCAACCTTGCGCCAGCTGTGTCGCTTTTTTACAGCTGCCGAGATGGAAAGCAGGTTGAAATCGTTGAAGAGTATCTCGCTCCTATGCTCATAAAAGCAATGAAGGGTAACTATGCTGCGAGTTCTCTATGATAAATCGTTAAAATTTTACATGGTAAGCCCCACGGTGTGGCCGGCTGTCGGCGCGACACAATGGTTTCCTGATTACCGTATGGTTTCTATACTCGACTTTCCGCTTGCCAGGAAACTAGGTAGTATCTCGCTGGCAAGACATGCCGAAGGCCGCGTGCTGCCACAAAAGGTGAAGGGAATCCTGGAGTCGCCCCTATTGACAGAGGTGATCAGCCAGAATCACCTTGAGGACTATGCGCTTTTACTGAACCGGCCAACTGCCGCCGCGCCGCGAGAAAGCCTCGGGAATTCCTATGAAGTGGCGAGCAAGTACGAGAACAAGGTGTGGCTACGAAAATCGTTTGCAGGGAAAGTGCCTTTTCCAGAATTTCGTATTTTGACGTTTGGCGAGTTACGTGAACGTTCTTTTTCTGATCTTGCGGCAGAGCTCGGTGGCGAGCTGGTTGTCCAGCATGCGTCATTAAGCGGCGGCCGTGGAACGTACCATGTTAAAAACGCGCCGGGGCTTGAGAAATGCGTTCGGTCACTCCTGGAGGTTGTTGCTCATGACGATGAAATTGTCGTATCAAAGCGGCTTGTTAATGCAAGCGAGAGGACGCTGCAAGGATGTGTGACGAGCAAAGATGTTCTCGTGGGGCCGCCGCAGGCGCAATTGGTGGGGCATCCGCGGCTGACGTCGCCACGGCCTGGTGATATTCAATTTTGCGGCGGGCGGATAGCGCAGGATTTGCTTGGCGAAGAGCACTACAACCAGGCGGCTGAATACATGAGGCTTATCGGCAAAAAGCTCCAGTCTGAAGGGTACCGTGGCATCTTCGGCATGGATTTTCTCGTGTCGCAGGGTGAGCTGTATGCTATTGAAGTAAATCCTCGTATGACCGCTTTGACGACGTTGCTCGCTTTCATACAAAAAGACGTGCCTTTTCTCCTGCTGCATATATTAGAACTTGCCGGCTCGCCGTATACTCTAGCTGGCGGGCGTGAGGATACGACTGCCGAGGGGTCGTTTATCTTGGTATACGCGCAGCGGGACATGTTAGTGTCATTTAGCACCGGCCGCTATGACCGTCATGGCAATAAAGTTTCGGAGGGCTTTGAAAGCGGGACTATCTTGCCTGAAAATGACGATTTCTTTGTCGGTATGCGCGTGGCAGACGGGCAGCGGGCGGCTCAGGGGAAGAGCCTCGCATTTATCTACTCGCGCCGGCAATTGTTTGGCGACGACGGCACGCTTGACCCCGATGTGCTACCGCTCATATCAAAAATTAGGAGCTAGCGCGTTTTTACGAATACCTGGCTGTTAACGTATTCGAGGTCTTCTTGAAATACTCTCGCGTTCTCATGGTGCAGGATGATAATTGCGGCCATCTTGTGCCCGTCGGCGGCTTTACCGACAAATTCGCCTTCCTTGGCTTTTATGCTGAGGTAGGTGAGCGAGGGAAGCGATTTGAGCGTTTCAAGGTTGGCGATGCCTTCGTAGGTGCCCGGGGTCTTGGGAAAGAGCTCCAATGCAGCACACGGCTCGTTTTTCGTGGCGACGACTTGCGGCGCCTTGCCCTGGGCGACGGCGATGGCCGCGCCGGTAATATCGATGCTGTTTGCCAAAGAATGCATACGCTCGCGATAACCGCCGTTTCTCGCGCCGATTTCCACGATTCGCGGGCCGTCTTTTGTCATGATAATTTCTACGTGCGCCGGCGAGTTCTTCATGCCGAGCGCCCGGATGCCAACTTCGGCACAGTGGCGGAGCGCCGCCTGGTCGGCCGCGGAAAGCTTGCTCGGCAGCAGCCGGCTGTAGTGGAAGTTGTCGTCGTAGCCGATATCGTAGCCGGTTTGGTAATCAACGACCTGTTCAAGCACGAATGGCACCCCCAAGCTATCTACGAACGCGTCGACCGAATGGATGCTCCCCTCAAGGAACTCCTCGATGATGAGCTTTGGCTCTCGGTTGGGGGCGTACTTTTTGTAAGTTGTCTGCAGCAGCTCGGTGGATTTACGATAGTTACTAAGGAGCTCCTCGAGAGAGCTATTTTTAGTTACCAGCAGGCTTTTTGCAAGGTTGGCTGGCTTCAAAATGAGCGGGAAGGCGTGGGATTTGGCAAAATTCTGCACATCCGACTCGTCCGTAACGACCGCGAACGCGGGGCTGATTTTTTCGGGAGCCTTGGTAAAGAGCGAGCGCATGAGGAATTTGTCGGTACACGCCTCGGCCGCGCTGACTGGCAGACCCGGAAGGCCAAGGTGGTCGGCAATCCATGCCGCGGGGAGGATGTAATTTTCGTACGTCGCGATCACGCCATCGGCCCGTGGCAGGGCATCTAAACCGCGAAGAAGCGATGCTTTGCTTGAAAAGTCGGCCAAAACGCGGTGTTTGAACTTTTTATTGGGAAACTTTGTTTTTTGCACGTCCTGAAGGAATGTATAGGTAATACCGTGCTTAGTGAAATAATCCGTAAGCGTTGAAAATTTTTGACCGACTATGAGCAGATGAGGCATATTGCAAATTATATAAAATTATGTTAATATATTCAAGTATTTCAATAAAACACCAACTCCTTCATAATACTCCTTATGGCTACGAAACACGACTTTCATAAAGTGATCATTGGGCGCTCGGAAGTGCTGAGCTTTTTAGGTATGCCCGCCGAACGTGTTCCCGCCAAAACGGATACGGGTGCGTACCGGTCTTCGGTGCACGCGTCGGATATTGCACTGGAAAATGGCAAATTATCGTTTACCCTGCTCGGCGGCCATCCGGTGTGTGGCGCGATGGCGCAGCGCATGACAGCGGAAGAATTCACCGTCGTGACGGTCGCCAACTCTTTTGGTCACAGGGAAGAACGTTACGAAGTAAAACTAAAAGTGAAACTTGGGCCGAAAGTATTTCATGCGCGTTTTACGCTGGCCGACCGGTCAAAGAAAATTTATCCTATTTTACTCGGGCGCAAACTGCTCAACCACCGTTTTTTGGTAGATTCGAGCAAAACGAGTCTCGACCGTATCGCGCTAAAGCAGCAATACGGCATTGATTTCCCTAAAGACGAAGAGGAGGGCCGCGATGAAAATAGCGATACTGTCTAACGGTACTGGCAATTATTCTACTAAGCGCCTCAAGGAAGTCGCGAAAGCGCGCGGCCATGACGTGCGGGTGATAAAGTACCGGGACTGCTACGCATCGATTGAGCAAAACAACCCGGTCGTTAGCTATAGGGGCGAAGACTTGGGCGGGTTCGACGCGATTATACCACGTATCGCCGCCAATATGACGCGTTACGGCACGGCTATCGTGCGGCAGCTAGAGATGCAGGGTATTTACAGCGTGTCCAGCTCAATCGCCATCAACCGCTCGCGCGATAAATTGCGCAGCATGCAGTTGCTGGCAAAATCCGGCGTCGGTATCCCTAAAACGGTCGTTTCCCGCAACTCGGCCGATATCGACAACCTAATTGAAAAGGTGGGCGGCATGCCGGTGATTATCAAGCTAGCCCGTGGCACGCACGGTAATGGCGTGGTGTTGGCTGAAACGAAAAAGGCCGCAAAATCGGTACTTCAGGCGTTTTATCTTACGAACGAGGATGGAACGAATATTCTTTTGCAAGAATATGTCGAAGAATCCGCAGGCGTGGACATACGTGCGCTTGTGGTGGGTAGCCGCGTCGTGGCCAGCATGAAGCGGCAAAGCCTTGACGATGATTTTCGTTCCAACCTGCACAAGGGCGGCGAAGGCGCGCCAGTTAAACTCACCGAAGAGGAGCGGAAAATGGCCGTCAAAGCGGCAAAGGCTATGGGGCTGAACGTTGCCGGCGTCGACATGATGCGGAGCGCCCGCGGGCCGCTGATACTGGAGGTAAATGCCAGCCCAGGTTTTAGTATAGAGAAGGTTACCGGCCGTGACGTCGCCACGCCGATCATCGAATACGTAGAGATGAACGCCAAACGCCGCAACAAAAAAGACAAAGTCGGCGCGTAGGCGCGCTGGGCCGCAAAGCTGGTATAATAGTGCCTATGGTAAAGGGCACGCGACGATGAGCCGGAAGAAAGACGTGGTGTCTTGGCTTTTGATTTTGCTCGTTTTGGCGGGCATTGGCGCTGCCGCGCTGTACATGCTGTGGCCGCAGCTGCAACCGCACACGACGCTTCATGTGGGTGACGGCGTGTTCGTAGCGCGGGTGGCAAAAACGCCGGCCGAGCGCGAGAAGGGCCTGGGCGGTACGCGCGCCTTACGTGACGACCAGGCGATGATTTTCGTGTATGGCAGTGATGGCAAATGGACACTTTCCATGAAAGATATGAACTACCCGGTTGACATGGTGTGGCTGGACGAGAATAAAGAGGTGGTGTACATAGTTAAAAACGCGCCGCCTGAGAGTTATCCGTACGAAAGTTTCACGCCGAAGAAAGAAGCGCGCTACGCCATAGAGTTTGCCGCCGGGACGGTCGGGTACAAGAAGATTTCCATCGGCGACGTGGCGACGTTCGATGAAAACAACGTACAAGGGCTGAAGTTGTGAGCTTTTTGGTGATATTTTTGATGGTTGTCGGCTCGCTTTTTGCCTTGGCGTTTTTAACTAAGCGGCGTTTTGGCGTGCTGGGATTGGCGCTGGCGGCCGACGCGATGCTGGGCAGGCTGTGGGTGGGCGACCTGACGCCGATTATCGCGAAAGCCGGTTTCGTGCTGGTAAAGCCGCCGCTTGAAAGCGTGGTGCTGGCCGGGCTTATTTTGTTGCCGGCAGTGCTATTGCTTGCCAGCGGGCCGACGTACAAGAAAATGCGCCAGCGGGTTGTCGGCGCGGCCTTATTCGCGGTGCTGGCGACGGCGCTTTTGCTCGAGCCGCTGGGCTCGGCGCTGGTGATTGACGACACGGCAAAGCCGGTATATGAATTTTTCGTCCGCTACCACGTGAGCATTATTACCGTGTGCCTTGCCTTGGCACTGCTTGACCTTCTGGTGACAAGAACGCCGAGAATTCACCAAGAACATTGACAACCACCCCTTAACAGTGCTATCTTG
>CBIMUR010000005.1:0-13978 GCA_966247155.1 uncultured bacterium | reverse complement strand
TCATAGTACGATGGAGTAATGACGACATTCGACCTTTTATAGAGCGCTGGCATAGCTTCACGAGGAAGCATTTTGTCCGAAAACACCAAGGCATCTCGTACACCTAATTTGACCGCCAATTTCGTCAATTCTTGAATCGTCTGCTCATCCTCTTTTCCTCCAGTACTCGTAAGAAGCAACTCTATGCTATGGGTGCGCCTCACTATCGCTAGCGCACGGACTGCCTCAAAGACCCCCTTTCGAGCAGTTACTCTTCCCGGTAAGGTCACTATGATATCGTCGGGAGAAATAGCGAAATAGTCGTCTAAATCAGTAGATTGACTTTCCATATCCCTCAAGAACTGGCCCATATCGATCCCATGGTAAGCAAAAGAAGTGCGACTGGTATCTGCTCCTAGATCTAGCGCTGATTCGAAGCTACACTTACTTCCTAAAATCATTCTGTCATATCCGCCCATCGCAATGATTTGCCTTGCTAGTTGCAAATCAAGCGGCGAGGACTTATATAGCCCCAGCGCTCGCTCGCCTTTGTTTGGCGCATTCCAAAAAGTAAAAAGGACTCGCGCATCTCCGATTTTCGGCATAAGCGAGAGGAGGAGCATTGGCATGTAGCTATAAACATGAACGATATCAAACTTCTGTCGCCCTATGACTTCATAGAGCGCTTCCGCAGAGGCCTTAAAGCCGGCTTTTCCTGTCATGAACAATTTGAAATCCGGGATGAACTCAAGGTTAAATGATGGGTTAGGGTTAATATTAAGATATTCATTTGTTGCGTCAACGCATACCGTCACAGCATGTCCTCTAGCTGCTAAATTCTGCGCTATATAATGGGTAGCAATACCACTACCTGCTAAATCTGGGTAAAACTGACCGGCTATAATTAAAATCTTCATGTTTTAATATCCTCGTAAAGCATGCTTTTAACAGTTGCGAAAAGTCTACTCCCATGCTCCAAAAAATCGGGAGAGTCCGTAGAGAAAACGGGCTTATTACTCCTACCGACAATATATCCTATAGCAACAAACTCCCTTCCAACAATCGAACCGATCGGCGGCGCTTTAATAATAAGCGGCATATGCGGTAGACTTGCTTTGAGCAAATGGGCGTGCGACACAGTATTTCTACGATAGAGCTTTTTGCCGTCATAATACCATGAGCCATTCAAATCATTTTCAATCTTCGTCTCTCGTATTGGTGCGCCAATTTTTATATAAAAACACCCCTTCGATCCCACGCTGGATATATTGTATGAAATTGCGTCACCCAATAAATCAATCACTTTTTTAGTCAGATTACCCTCTCGATCGAGTTTAAGTGCATAATGAACGAGTTCCAAAGGCAGTCGTCCAGCGATGAGCGCATTATAGGTCTGATAGGGTGTCGTCCCCTGCCATCTTGGATTTACTTCTGTAATACGCAATCGATACTCACCATCTGACGTCCTCTCGACTAGATAATCGGGGCCGAAAATACCCGTGTAGCCCCATCCTCTATACATCTCCCTGCCAATCAATGTTGTCGCTTCTATATATTGTTTTTGCACCGCTTCCGGCCACACCATAGACCAATCATTGCCAACTCCGCAATTTCCCTTCATACCCACTTCACGTATACCCGTAGGTTTATATGACAATGGATCAATGTAGACATCACATTTGCCGTCCGCCAGCGGCACGATACATGCGGAACCATTAGCCGAGTACGCCTTTTTCACTTCAATCGAGGCTTTTAAATTACCATCCTCAAAAGCTTTTCCCCACTGAGGATGCTTTAATAAATCATCCAGCTCCCTCTGATTTCGCACCCGGGCCGTCCCTTCTCCACCTACAGAGACATCTTGCTGGATATAGAGTCCTGTACCCTTTGCTACGTTTAGCAGCCGAAAGATATCTGACAGTAAGGGCGATTCCATTTTCACAGATGGTATCAGAACTGATTGATCCATGCTCTTTATCGCATTCCCAACCAATTCAGTAAGATACATTTTACTTTCAAGTTTTGTGTACATATCTGCATCGTCTACTGGAGCCGTGACTAGGAACCTGTGTTCTGCACCCCTGCTTCGGATTGAGTCGTTTAACTTACGATTGGGATGAGGCATCAATACGCAGACATTTTTATCTTGAGAAATGACCCTGTCTATCTGTTTATTTATATCCCCACTGAGCTCATTAAATATCCCTTCGAAACTATCAGAGCTACCTTTTGGAGGCTTGAGGTTATATTTAGCCAGAGAAACCCCCAGCATGCTATGCACATGAAGGAGGTCTATTTGCTCTGTCCTCAGTACGCCCATATCAAGAAGGTTCTTGTGATGATCGCCCTTGGGGCTTATGACCCACACTTCATCAAAAGTCTTGAAAGCCTCACGACATAAAGAAATTAGGTTTAGTGTTGGCTGTGTATAATTCACCGTTCTGCAAGCTTCTTGAATGAGCGAATAGGCTTTCATCAGAGATTAGGCGTTTAATGTATGTATATTGGCACATCTTTCCTTGCGAGTAAAGTATGCAACTGCCCTGGCCTCAAACCATCCCTACAATCGGGACAAAAAGTTCTATGAAGCTAACATGGTTCTAATTTCATACAACACGCTGTACCATTTCGAGAATTCACTATTTTGATCTGAAAACTTAGTTCTGATACTTCGTAGACCAAGTTGGAATTAGAAATTCTCTACCTACTCCACTATATTCAGTAAGTCACTTACCTCTTTGATACTTTGCATATCCACTGGGGTAGACTCGGGCATTTTTGCGACTTCATTCTCAATAAAGAACGCATCAATTCCCGCCTCACATGGTGCAAGATAGTCGTAAAAATAGCTATCACCGACCATCAAAGCGTCCTTCTTAGTCAGTCCAAGCCTATCAAGAATTCCCAACATAACTGCTACTTTGCCATTTGGGTCGTCTCCAAGCGAGCTTCGATAGGCATAGAACAAACCGCCTAAGCCGAAATAATCTATGCGCTCCTTGATTTCTTTAACCGCAACTTCTTCCGGATACGGATTTGCTGAAATCACGACCAGCTTGATGCCTTTTCTGTACAATGTCTCCAAAGTCTCTTTCGTTCTTGGCGTCAGCTCGATATGTTTTAGGTAATCGTCTTTCGTAGCGACATCGTGATATACCCAGTGCGGCTTTTGAGTACGTTTGGTAGATTTAGGGTACCAAAGTGTTCCGTCGCCGTCGAAAAAGATGATTTTCTTTTTCATGAGCCACGCTTATTATTAGGCTGTTTGAAGGCATATCGCAACCCCTTGCCCGCCAGCGGCTCATCTTTAAACCGACCGATTAAATGCAGATGAGCATGGCCTACATTTTGTCCGCCCACGGGATTGATGTTCCATCCAAGGTTATAGCCGTGAGGATTATATTGATCTATAAATGATTTAAACATCGGCAAAAGTTTCCGCAAAGTTCCCCATTCTTCTTCGTTAATATCAAACGGTGTTCCAATGTGGCGCTTCGTAATAATCATGCCGCCATGTTTCAATTCACCATCTTCAGCAGTCACGAAATACCAAAGATCATCTTCGTATAAAATGTCACCCTGTAGTATCTCATTGGGTAAACAAAAAGGGCATTCACTCATTTTCAATCACTCCCACTAGACTAGCAATCTTAATTGTTTTTATACTACTACAGTTTCTAGCGAAGTTCTAATTTCATACAACACACCGTACCATCTCTGTGGTGCATAGAAATTATTTCCGACTTCTCTAGCAGAAGTCTTTTTATTTGCTATGATACATACATGACGAAAATCTCCCACGACAGTGAAACTGACGCATCCGGTCAACAAGTTATAACAGCATGCGCATTTATCCATCATAAATTCGACGGTGTCGAAAAAGTTTTTCTTCCTAAGCGTGCCGATACCAAGAAATTCTTGCCGAGTGTCTACGAAATCCCAGGTGGACATATCGACTTTGGAGAAAATATCGTCGCCGGCTTGAAACGAGAAATACGCGAAGAGCTCGAAATCGACATTGCAGTCGGTGATCCTTTTGCCGTTTTCGATTACACAAATGACATAAAAGGCTCCCACTCGGTTGAGATCGTTTATTTCACTACATTAATCAGCTCGCCTGATGATATCATCATTCATCCCGAAGATCACTCTATCTGCGGATGGTTCGGTAAGGACGAACTTTACCAAGTACATTCCGATGCTAAGCCGAGTGATGATCCAGAGTTTGCCATATTGCAAAAAGGATTTGCGCTTCTGGAAGGTCACTCACTGGATTTGAACGGCGCATAGTGCTGTTCTAATTTCATACAACACGCTGTACCATTTCTGTGGTGCATAGAAATTTATTTAGATCTTTATTTGATATGATGAATTAATGAAGTACAAAGTCATCGTTGAGACCGGCATAATCGATCGGCCACAAGATCATGAAATGAAGGCTGCGCTCATCGTTGCTAACGCTTACTTCAACTCAGACATTACATTTCTACGTCAGGGCACGTATTCTACACCCGATATCGAAGTGAACGGCGAGAAATGGGAAATTAAAAGCCCGCTTGGCAATGGCAAGAAGACTATAGAAAATAACTTACGAGCTACCCGTAGGCAATCAAAAAATATCATAATAGACTTTAGCCGCATGAAGCTACATCAAACAAAAACCATTGCAAACATCAGATTCTACCTAAGAAATGCACCGAATCAATTTCGCAAGGTTATCGTAATCACAAAGACAAAGAAAGTGATTGAAATAATATAATAGTTGTGCTAATATAAAATCATAAAAGACGCGCAAGATACTGTATTGAATCGAACGCGTTTTTTACTTTTATAGGCAATGATTCATAAGCTTAGTTCTAATTTCATACAAAACGCTGTATCATTCCCCTGCACCATAAATATTATTTTGCTAAAATAAAATCATGGAAGTCTTCATAGAAAACGAGGCCGGGAAAAATCTGAAGAATATCTTTGACGAGAAAACTCTCGCTTACAAAAACTCTGTTGAAGTGTCAGCCCCCCTACCCTTTTGCGTATGGCTTTATTCTTAAAACGACGTCTGGAGATGGCGACAATCTGGATTGCTTTGTCTTAACCGACAGAATCCTTAAAACAGGACAGGCAGTCGATGTGGAGCCTATCGGGATGCTCGAAATGCTTGAAGATGGCGAGATTGACCATAAGATAATTGCCCGTTTTAATGACGAAACGACTGAACTAGATGATGAAGCAAAAAGGAAGCTCGTTACTTTCTTAAACACTGTCTTCGCTCATATACCAGGAAAAACCATGGAGATAGGGCGTTTTCTAGATACTGAAGCCGCAATCGATTTGATTGGCAGGTGTTCAGACGACCAGTAAGCTGATTTCATTTCATACACCACGCGCACTGTTTCTATGGAGGGTGACCTATACCCTGTGACATTTTGCAGAGTACGCGGCATAGGCCCTGCGGTTTGTTATTATAAATACATGAAATACATTTTCTCAGAGCCAGACAGCTACGGGTTTAAAGACGTCAACGGCCACAACGGCAAGTTCTTTGGTGCCGAAAGCCCGCTAACAAGCCACCTGATTATCGAATGCGAAGACAAACTTACCGTCTCCCTCGTTCAGCACAAAAGCGAATTTACGTATTATATCCTTGAAAGTAGTGGCGGTTACTTTACTATTAACGACCAGCGGCAACCGGTCACCCCAGGAGACTTGGTGGTATTGCCGCCAAACACGAAATACACGTTCGGAGGAAAGCTCAGAATGTTCCTTATCAATACCCCGCGCTACACCCCTGACCAAGAAGAGATTATCAAAGAATAATACGGCGTGTGATTACAATAAGAGCCTCTGAATTTCTACAGCGGCTCCTATTTTAATTTCTGCATACCTTAAAGCGCCAGTGCGAACCTTAAGATTGCGAATGCCAACGCAAGCAGGACGGCAAACAACCCCAGCCCAACCGGCGAACCCCAGCTGAACCAAGAGCCCCAAGCACGCCAGTTTTGCATCGGCCAATTCACCTCACGGTGTTCGGCATGAAACTTTTTAGTCTCTTTATCCATATTCTTATCCTTTTATACTTGGTAACTAATGGACCGACCTCGCATTAGTGCTCGTAAGACGAAACCACACACCTTTGTTGCCATGAGCAGTGACAGGTTAGTCTAGTGGATTTATTTCAATTTATATACTATCACAGCTGCGAACATAGTCCTAACTTCATACCGCGCACTTGCAGTATTTAAAGCACAAAAGGCCATGACAGAGGCCGTCACTCTGGGTTTACTCAGCCGCCATAAAGGAGTAAGGTAAACCTATGGCCTATTCAACTCTCCTCTTCGATATCGACGGCACGTTATGCGACCCGGGTGTCTCCATTATTGAATCTGCCCGGTATGCGCTGGATAATATGGGCATCCAGGAAACGGACGAGAAAGCCTTGCGCCGCTTCGTCGGCCCGCCGCTCGAGCATGCATTCAGAAATTACTACGGCTTCGACGAAGCAAATACCAGAAAAGCCGTTGCTTTCTTTCGCGAAAAACTGCAAAAAGACGGCCTAAAACTTTACAAAACTTACAATGGCATACCCGAACTTTTAGCACGGCTCCAAGCCGAGGGCAAACATCTCGCCATTGTTACGTCAAAGATAGAACACATCGCAAGGGACGCGCTTGAAAGTACCGGCCTGCTTGCGTATTTCGATATCATAGGCGCCCAGCAGCCCCACGAGGTCGTACACAAAGAAACCATCCTCTCAAGGGTGCTCGAAAAGCTAGGCCAGGACGACACATCGTCAATCCTGATGATCGGGGACCGGATGCACGACATTGAAGCGGCGAACACGCACGGCATTGATTCTGCCGGCGTTTTGTGGGGATACGGATCTTCGGAGGAATTCGAGAAAGAGGGTGCAACCTACACCGTCAACGACGCCCGGGAATTATACGAAGCGATCAACAGGACAAGATAGCGTTCCGCCCGCTACTTCCGCCCGTCCCACTCGTCAAGGAACTCCTGAAGAAACTGCCGCATGAACGCGTCTCTCTCATGTGCGATTTCTTTTGCCGCCTGCGTGTTCAGCTTGTCTTTTATGTGCATCCGCACCCACACGGCGACCTTTTCGTTCTTACGCGTATCAGCAAATTCAATCGCGCGCAAAGCGTGAATAGACCAATAGAGAGCCTCCCGCTCTCTGACATTTTCCAGCTCAAGGTTGAATTCATTGGCAAACTCCAGCGCATCGCCATAGTTCTTCTTTCCCCAGAAACTAAATCGCGAGAAATCCCTCATCCAATCGCCGTATGCCATCTGCTCCCAGTCCAACACGGCCACCACCTTCCCGTTGTTCACGAGCATGTTATTACCCGCCGGGTCACCATGAAGCAGCCGGCGGACCTCTGAGGCATAGGGCAGATTATCTTCAAATTGCTTCACGAATAAATCCACCGTGCTGTCCGGAAGGTGGATATTCTTAGCATTTTGCCGTAGATTATCGACGTTCAGAGCAAGCAGCTCGGCCTTCAAAGCAGCTTTCCACGTTGGACTTTGCGCGTTACCGGTATCAAAAGCAACGTCTCCATAGCCGGAAGTTTGAGCTATGTCTACCTGAAATGTTCTCGCAAGGCTCTGCCTCACGGCAGGCAAATACTGCCGGAACTCCGCTTCATTGAGAGTATCCAACATTCTGCCTGAAATATATTCCGTGATGCAATAGTAAGAGACGGAATCAAACTGCCCAACCCGCACAAAAGACGGCAAGGGGAGTACGCCCGAAAAGTTGCGATAAGCGTATTGGTCGGCCAACAAATCTTTTTCACTGGCACGTATACGAAAGACGTAAAAATTGCCATCATCTGCCTGAAAGCGGAATACCTGCGACGTATGACCTTCGGCCATAGCAACAACCGTCGGCGTATTGGCGCGGGGCTGCTCTTTACGTAAAAATCCGGCGACATCTTTCATACCGTAGGTCGTTTTCATATGCTAACTATACCGCATTTGTTATCATAGCCATATGCGCATCACCAAAAGCCATACGTATGGCGGCGGCTACATTTCGCTGCCCGTCCCAAAGCCGGGCGGCCTGCCTGCTGCCATTACTTTCAAAGATAAAACTTATTACCTAAAAGATGAGTTTCACATCTCCCTCGTGTGCGTTAAAAAGCTGGCGCCAACGGTTGCGGGCATGCCGGCAAAAACCGCCGAAGAGAAAATACTGCATCTTTTCAAGGAATACGCTAAAGACCATCCGCTTGATTCGTACGATTTGACGGACGACATACGACTAGTCACCAAGGACGTCCGCCAAGCCCTCGTTGTCATGGTGAACGTCGAGGGGTTGACCGGGCTGTTTGGCTTTATAAACGAGCGGCTCGGCACGGACTTCGGCATCCAGCCAGCACATATCACGCTGTATACCCTCCAGCCTGGCGAGGGCATCGGCATTCTGGACTCCGACGAACTCGAAACGATAGCGGCCACCGCCGAAATACCCGGGTTGGCCGAACTACTAGGGCCGCATTAAGGCAATCCCTTTTTATTTATTGTGAGTGATTATGCTCCCGTTTTTAGCATTTCCATGAAGCCCGCGGCTTTCTTGCGCACCGATTTTGATTTGTGCCGCGCTTGGACTGCAAACAACGCAAGCAGCTCATCGTCGCCCACCAGTCCGCTACGTCTAAAATAGAGGAGCGCCTTCATCGCGTTGACCGAAACGATCCAGTCCGTCTCGGGCGTTTCCAGCAATGCTTTCAGCCATGTCACTGCTTTGTCTTTCTGCTCGCTAGCCAGCTCTACCTCGGTAAAAATCTGCGCAAGATGCCATTGCACCGACGGCTGCGTACTACCGGTGAGGTCGCGCAACATCGCATCGGTATATGGCCCGGCCCACGCCGGGCGAACACGGCAGATTTTCTCAAACGAGTCAGCGGCTCGCATACGTACCCAGGGGTCATCTGCCGAAATGCATGCGTACAGTTCGCCAAGGCGGGAGTGGTCGCCTAACACTATATCTATTACTTCGTTTGCCCTGCCAAGCGAGTTCGACTTCCCGCCAGCTTTTAGTATATCTTCCAGTTTTTCCATACGTTTAGTATAAACTAAGCATTAGTGGTACAGTAATAGCATGAAAGCAAAGCAGCAAAAGAAACGCCTATACGCCCGCCTGGAAAACCTATTCGTCACCGCCGGCATGGCGCTGATCGCGATAGGCTGCGCCGCCAATCTTTACGGCGCTTACGTCAGCCGGAGCTTTATCCATGACCCTCTCGACGCAAGTTTTTACCTCCGGTATATCATTTTGCTTGGCGGTGGGTTTGCCGCAGGGTATTTGCTCGCCGGAAAAGCCGTAAGACGCACCATGTCCGGCCGGCTTTTTCTGGGCATCGCCCATGCTATGCTTGCCGTCTCCCTGTTTTGGCTGCTTGATTTGGCCCGGCTCGGCATCCAAAACCTCGGGGCAACTCCGTCGTATCCACTGGGCAAGATAGCCTTTATGGGCGTTCCGCTGCTTGCTGCGGCCATCGTTTTTGCATTTGCCTACTTCTCGCAGCACAGGCCGAACCGCCCGGGCGTCAGTGTCCTTACCAAAGCGACGATAATCGCCTCGTTCGCCGCTTACGAAGTGTACGTTCTCGTGAGCGGGGCATACGCGGTAATAACCGGTGGCGCCACGTTTGGCCCCGACGCATCCGCATGGTCAATCATCAGCAGCTACCTTACGACGCCCCTCGTTATTGCCGCCCTTTCGTATCTACTGCTGAGCGGCGTAAGGAAGCGGCGCAGCAGGCTCTTTTATGCCGTGATGACCGGCATGTTCTATAGTATTTTCACGCTCGTTTTATGGGAGTTCCAAACTGCCGCCTCGTACGACGCCGCCAAAGCTTTCGGCACCGCCACGACCGCCCTTGCGCTTCTTTCTACCGGCGCGCTGCTATGGCAGGCACGAAGGACCCTGGCATAAGGCAAGCGGCTACGCTACAGGAGAAGTCTGTTCAAATACCCGTAGCGCCCTGAGCAAGTTCGCTTGGCTCCATAAAAGCGGCGTGTGGTCGTTCGGGACCCACTTGTTTTTTCCAGCCGCTTCATCATACGCGTAATAATACGCTTCGGGAAGATGAAGCTCGCCGCTATCCGTAGGGACAAGCTGGTCGAGCGACAGCTGCAGGTACTCTAGCTGCTTTTCCCTATGGTGCGAATCGCCGCTTTCCTCGTAGCGCTGGCCCCAGTACGTCGCAAGGACCGGATCAAAGAGCGTCCACTGCGCTTCCGTGCCGCTGTAGCCGACCCCCGCGGCCGTTTGGTTGCGCTTTTCAGTTCTTCCTTCGGCGGCCGTCGTCCGCTCGTCAATGCTCATGATATCGGGGAATCGCGGCTCCCAGTAGGTGTCGCCGCCATAGCGCGCAAAGCCAATATTCCGTTTTAGCGCTTCCTCAACCCCCAGCACGATTTGCTCTGCCCGCTTGCCGCTAAACACCCGCAGCGGCTCTATCAAAAACAGCAGCGCCGCATCGTGTTCACGCCGCCTGGTATCGAACTTTTCAAAAAAGCCACGGACCACCTCGGCCGGCCTGACCGTGTCCGGATACGGCCTTTCTTCGCCCAGCCGGGGTTCATCTGCCAGCTCGAGCCGTGCTTTTACCACGTCGGTCACTCCCTTCGACAGGATGTTATCCATCGTCTCGCTGCCCTTGGCAATCAGGCCGTCTATGTCGACATTGTGCACGTAGCCAGTTCCGCCCAGCAGTTTCTGCGCTTCGCGAAGACCCGCGATACCGGCGCCAATGCTCGACACATGAATCCGCCGGTCCTCCTCCCAATGCCCTTCGTCTTCGTCGTGCCAATATTCTATCCTCTCCAAATAGCGCACCGTTTTCGCGAGCGTCTCAAGATCGTGCTCGTCCGCCGGCAACACGCCCTCGCGCATAAGGCGGCAGGTAATCCATAGCGCGTATCCGGTGGAGTCGTTTTGCACCCGCGGCTCCGTATCGTTTGCCAGCGTGTCGCCTTTCACGCGCACGGGAAGGCGGCGCGACGTATCGGCCCCATCAAGAATGTCACGGTTGTTATTAAGAGCGGCCATGACCGCTTCGCCGCCTTTGGCTGCCAGCTCTATTTCGCCGGCCTCGTACAATGCCCAAATAACATGCGCGTTATCGCGGAACCACGCCATGCCCATTCCCGTTGCCTCGCGCATATCGGGCGGCAGGTCGCTTGCCGGGAACAGACCGCTGGCGTACGGCGTGAAATCGAGCGTACCGCGCTCTTTTAAAAGCCTCCTCAGCGACTCCGGATCGTCAAGAAACCTCTCAATAGACAACCGCTCAGGCATACCGGGGCGTTCGTGGTCGATCATATCGCCAGCTTAGAGCCGCAGGGGAAAGAAGTCAACTTTTGTAACGTACGTTACGGCGCTATTTTCTGCCGTCGCGTACTATGTATTTATGGCAGCCTCCAGCAAAAAATCCGTAGCACGCAAACTCCGCGACATGGGCATACGCGACATTTTCAAAATGCGCGCGACATTGCGAACGCGCTACAAATTGCTGTACGTCTCTTTGGTTTTTACCGGCCTGTCGCTTTGTTGGTATGGCGTATGGAAGGGCGTGCAAGCCGTGCCTATCCTCAATAACCCGTTCGTCGCCGTTTTAGCAGGGCTGCTGCTCCTGTACCTTACCGGCCGGGTGAACAAGCTGGGCTAACCTGTTATAGTAAAAGCATGCAGCCCGCACTTCTTGCCATTCGCTCTATCGGCGCCGAATTTGCCAACCGCGTGTTCCGCGCCGTCGCGCTCGTGGCCGCGGCCATGGCGGTAGGTTCGCTGGGCCTTGCCTACTGGCTGACGACGCTCAGCAACTGGTGGTGGCTGCTGTTTGTGCCGCTGATCATTTTGCTTTCGGCCGTAGTGGGCGTACTTACCGTCGTAAAACTCGTTATCCGCTCGGTCACGCCGACGCAAACCCGCGCCCAGAAAAAGCAAACCAAAGCGTTCGTCGACAAGCTCCAGCGGGTCGCCGACGTCACGCAAACGCCGAAATTCATACTGCTGTTCCAGATTGTCCGCGACATTGCCGCGCCGCGCGAAAGCGGCTTTATCGCCGCGCTCAGCCACGATACCGCGTCGCTAAAACGTGACTTTGCCGCGCTGCGCGACGCTTTCAAATAGGCAATTTGCTATACTATGACCCATGATGACTCTCATAAAGTTGTTCCGTATATTTTTGATCGCGCTATGCGCGGCGCTGCTTGTCATCGTGGTGAAATATGCGTTTCATGTGATGAACTGGGAGTTCATCGAGCAAAGCTCGCTGCACAACAGCGCCGTTTCAAGCGTGACGTTCGTGATCGGCTTTTTGCTTTCCGCAACTATCATCGACTACAAAGAGTCCGAACGCATCCCGTCCGATTTCGCTTCCAATATCGAAGACATGTATTTCGACGCGGCAGCGATTCACGGCAGCTACCCTGTGTTCGACCTCGACGGCTTCCGTGAACAGCTGCACAAAATCGCCCTTGGGTTCGGCAAGGATATCCGCAGGCGTTCGCACGGTTCCCGCACGGAAATCCGCGAGCTGACGCCGTATTTCACTGCCATGGAAAAGGGCGGCGTCCCGGCAAATTTCATCGTCAAGCTCAAACAGCAAAGCGCGCTACTGCTTCGCAGCCGGCACCGCGTCGACTACATCCAGCAGATAAAATTCGTCCCGTCCGCCACCATCCTTTCGCGCTCGATCGTTACCATGCTTATCGTCCTGCTGCTCGTCACCAACGTCGAGCCGTTTTACGGCGGGTTGGCGATCGTCGGCCTCATCAGCTTCGTGCTCATTTACATCCTCATCCTCATCAGCGTTATCAGCACGCCGTTCCACGCGGCCGGCAAAACGCGCGATGACGTCAGCCTGTTCCTGGTAAACGAAGCGGCGAAGTTTCTCGCCAAAAAGTAGTGTATACTTGGGGCAGTACCACCATGGAAGCTCCCGCCCCAACTATCACCATCCGCCAGCTAGAGAATGCAGGCAACGGCACGCTTGCTGATATTAACTCGCTTCTTGCTCAGCTTTCACGCAATCGTTCGCCCGTTACGGACGAACAGCTTACAGCAACCCTACAAAGTCCAGCCAATACTATGTACGTTGCTATTGATGAGACGGATCACAGTATCATCGGCATGGCGATGCTGGTTACCGTGCGCCAGATTACCGGTACGAAATGCTGGATTGAAGACGTGGTCGTGGCAGATGGCTACCGCGGGCACGGCATTGGCAAGCGGCTTATGCAAACTGCCATTGCCGGCGCGCCAGAGGATGCAACGTCCATCAACCTAACTTCTAACCCTAGCCGCAAAGCCGCGCACCATCTTTACGCGGGCCTAGGGTTTCAGAAACGCGACACCGTCGTTTTCCGGCTCGCTTCAAAAAGCCACGACGCATAAACGGCATCTGCGCGGCTCAGGCCGATGGAGACGGCGGCGTATTTTCGGCGGCTATTTGGTTGGCCTGCGTCTCGGCACCCAGGATTGCCTGCACCTGCTCAAGCGAAATCTCTACCACACTGCCAGGCGCTACGGCACCGGCAAGCATTTGTTTCGCCACCGTATTTTCCACGGCACGCTGCACGACGCGGCGCATCGGGCGGGCACCCAGCCGCGGGTCATAGCCCTTCTCTACCAGGTAGAGCTTTGCCTCGTCTGCCACGTTGACGCTTATTTTTTGCAGCGCCAGCGTTTTGTTGATGCCGGCAAGAATAAGGTCGATCACCTGCACCAGCTCTTCCTTGCCAAGTGGGCGGAAGGTGACGATTTCATCGAAACGGTTGAGGAATTCCGGCTTGAAAAGGTTGGCGTTTATCAGCTCGTCGACGAACTGCTGCTCGAATTGCTCCAGCTGGTAGCCGCGCTCTATGTATTCGCGGATCCTGTCGGCGCCGGCGTTGCTCGTGGCAATGACGATAGCGTCGCGGAAGCTGACTTCGCGGTTTTTAATGTCGCGCAAAATACCTTCGTCGA
>CBIMUR010000004.1:0-14568 GCA_966247155.1 uncultured bacterium | reverse complement strand
TTGAGTTATTGTAGCACACTACAGAGGCGACGGGTAGACTTTTTGCGCGTTTTTGCTACAATTAGATGTATATGATGTAAGACGATACGAAAGGAGAAAGCTGTATGAAACGGAAGCTCGTCGCCATCACTGGCATATTCAGCCTCATCACAGCCGCAACCTTCAGTATCGCGTTTGCCAAGGAGGCTTCCGCTGCTGCCTTCGACCTATCCATGATCGACGGCGCCAATGCTGCCAAAGGCGTCGACCAAGCCACCACGCTGTTTGGCAGTACGGGTATTTTTACGACGCTCAGTAACGTCATGCTGTTTCTCGTGGGAGCGATCAGCGTTATTATGGTGATTATCGGCGGGTTCCGTTACGTAGTGTCGGGCGGCAATTCGGGTAATATCACAGCGGCAAAAAATACTATCCTTTACGCGGTGGTGGGGCTGGTGATTGCCATCATGGCGTACGCGATTATCAATTTCGTGATTGGTAGTTTCGTGCCGGGTATGGGCGGCGGGGGGACGAACGTTTAGGTTTTTTGGGAAAGAGTGGGTTCGAATCTCGCGATCGACGCAAGAAAAATACAGCCCAAACGGGCTGTGTTTTTCTTGGCGGAGAGAGTGGGATTCGAACCCACGGTACCATTGCTGGCACGGCAGTTTTCAAGACTGCTACCTTCAACCACTCGGTCACCTCTCCATATAGTGGCCGCAGACTATCGTAACAGATACGGCATGTTTAGTCGAGAGGTTGGCGGGCAAGGGCCGCTACCCATACGTCGCCCGCGCCGGCACGGCGGAGCGCCCGTGCCGCGTACTCTACTGTCGCGCCTGTTGTTATAATATCATCAATAAGTAGATAGGACCGGTCCGCCTCGAGGGTGCCCTTGGTTACAAACGCCCGTTCTGCCTGCCTGGCGCGCGTTTCACGGTCGGCGCCGCGCTGACGAGTGATGGTAGCACGGCGGAGCGCCCGGCTTACCGCGAGGTGACGGCGTTCTGCCAAGGCTTTCGCGATCAGCAACGTATGGTCGTAACCACGCTGGCGGATATGCGGCGCGATCGTCGGCACAGGAACGATGACCGTATTCTCGGGCAACTGCCCCAGCTGCTCGTCTAAAAGTGCCGCGAGAGGGGAGTGCGCGGCATAGGCGTTCTCGAATTTGAAGTCATCTATCAGCTGCCGCAGCGTATCGGTGCGCTCGCCCACGCACCACGCGCGCGAATACGCGGCGGCGCAGTTTTGGCAAACGCCGATCACGCCGGCCGCGGCCCCGCACACGACGCAGCCCGCATACTGCTCATTCGTGATGTCATATTTACAATTATCACATAAAAGCGTGCCGGTTTTTTCACATCCACAACAGAGGTGTGGGGCAAGTTGGGCGAGCAGGCGGTCAATCATTGTATTTTTTACGTTTTGCGTATCCGTTTTATTGATTATACCGTAAATGTTGGGTATAATTAAGGGGACTATTTGTCAATAGAGCCTAGAGAAAAGTGGAGGATACCATGGCCCGTAAACAAAATGATGATCTATTGATCGAAGATGAGCTTGCCGCGGCGTTCTTGAACGACGATGAACTGAATGAGCAAGACACAACAGAGGCGGCGCCAGCCCCAGCGGCAAACGATAGCGCGTGGGAAGAGTCGGAAGATGACTTTCCCGGCCAGCTTGCCGTCGACGTGTATGAAACCGAGGACAAACTTATCGTAAAAGCCCGCACCGCAGGGGTGAACAAGGAAGATCTTGATGTCAGCATCTCTGATGGCATCCTGACGATCAGCGGCACGCTTTCGAGCGGTGATGACACCGAGGCGACCAACTGGCACATCCAGGAGTGTTACTGGGGCGAATTCAGCCGCACGCTGGCACTGCCCGTTGCCGTAAAGGAAGACGAGGTCGGCGCAGTTTTGAAAGACGGCGTTTTAACGATCAGCTTTGGCAAAATCAAGCAAGAACAGGCCAAGAAGATTACTATCCAGTAGCGGACCTGCCTGCACTAAAATAACCCGCGCATAAAGCGGGTTATTTTAGTGCCTCCCATAGCAAGCAGGGGGCGACATGAAAATAACGCCCCTCGGAAGGAGCGTTATTCTAGAGAGCTGCCGCTAGTTGTTGTTCGCCGAGAAGCTCTCGATGACGAAGTTGACTAACGCGTAGGCGAGAATGGCAATCACAATACCAACCACAGCGTAAAGGATGGTGTTTTTTGCACTGGTAATCGCCGAGCTGTCGCCGCCCGATACCACGTAGCGGATACCGCCGATGATCAGCATAATCACGGAAATCGCACCAATAATAAAGAGGAGAACGTTGGTAATCGTCTGGAAGACGCCGCCGTCACCAAATAGCTTCTCTTGCTGGTCTTTACCTTTTGATGCATCGGCACCATCTTGCAACGACAAATCTCCGGCGCCAGAGTCGGCAGCGTTCGCCGTAACCGGCTGAAGTACCGGAGTAACGAAGCTGACGCCAAGCGCAAGTGCCGGAACGATCAGCAAGCTCTGTAAACTTCTCTTAATAACTTTTTTCATGTTATTCCTTTCTTAGGATTACTCTATCTATTTTATATCAGACGGCAGGTATTTTGTTAATAGTTTTACTTTTTGATAAACGCGTCGACCACGAAATTGACGATGGCATACGCCATAATGGCAACGACCAGCCCCACGACCGCATATAGGATGGTATTCTTTGCGCTGGTAAGCGTACTGCTGTCGCCATTTGACGTGGCGTAGCGGATACCGCCAATGACAATCATGACCACGGCAATCGCGCCTAGGAGGTAGAGCATCATATTGACGATGGTCTTGATTTTACCGCCAAGGTCGCTGTCATCTTCGTCGTCAACCCTTTCAACGCCACCCTTGATCTTGTCTGCCGGAGAAGCGGCGGCAATGCCACTTGGAATAACCGCCATAACACCGGTTGCCGAAATAAATACGGCAAGCATAGCGACAATCATTTTATTTTTCATATAATTCCTCCTTCTCAAAAATAACTTAACACGAAATTGACAATAACAAACGACAGAATCGCTACTACAAGCCCGATAACCGAATAGAGAATGGTGTCTTTCGCGCTTTTTATGGCGCTAGCGTCACCCTGTGACGTGGCGTAGCGGATGCCGCCGACCACTATCATCACCGCGGCAATCATTCCCAGTACGTAAAACGCCATATTGATGACGACGTTTATGAGCGACGAGGCATCGTCGTTCTTTGATGAACAAACAACACCTTTGTTGCCTTCGCAGCTATCTGTAAGTACGTCGATAGCTGCGGCAGGCTGAGCGGGAAGTGCCGCCGCGCCCACTCCCAACACGAGGGTACCGGCCGCCAAAAGCCGTTTCCATTTTTTCATTAAAACCTCCCCAAAACGAACTGCGTTATCGTAAATGCCATAAGTATCACTATTATACCAATAACCGAGCCGAGTATAGCCTCGCGGGCGCGCTTGGTGTTTGACGGGTCACCCGAAGAGGTGACATAGATATACCCCGCGATGATAATGATCATGATACAAATAATGCCGGCCGCGCCATATACCGTCGTAAGAATACTAGCAACGGCATTGTCGGCGTTCGTCACCGGTTTGAGCCCTATGTCGCTGGGATTGATTTTCGTATCGGTAACCGCGAGAAATTCCAGCAGGCGCATCATTTTATTGCCCCTGCGATAAGGTTGACGATAGCCACGGCGAAGACGGCGATAACCAGGCCGATAATCGCGTCCATGATAATCTTTTTCGCCTTGGCGATTTCGGCAGGCTCACCAATGGCAGTCATATACTTAAACCCGCCGCGAATAATAAACCCGACGGAGATAAAGCCGACAAGCTGAAGGCCCATGTCAATCACATTGAGGGCGATCCTCCAGATAAATTTAGAGATGCCGCCGGCATCATTTGGGCTTTTAACGTTGCACGAGCCATCAGTCAGGCCATTGTACCAAGCCGGAAGCGTGAGGAACCGGGTGGTACACGCAGCATTCGCCGTTTGCGGTGCCGCCAGCGCCATCGTCGCGCCCCCCAGGCTCGTAACGAAGAGAAGGGCGGCGATCCAGTGGCGTATCGTTTTATTCATAGCTTTCATCCTTATTTAAATATTCCGCCCGGTATGAGGAAGTTGAGCGCCAGGTACATGGACGCGTAGGCAACGATACCGATGGCGACGCTTTTGATGATTTGCTTGGCTTGCTTGGTTTGCTCGGCGTTGTCAGAAGAGCTGGCGTAGAGGATAGAGGCATACGTGACGCCACCGACTGCCAGGATGCCCACACCGGCCGTCATGATGTTCAAGCCGAGTAAGAGCAGCCCCCAGATCGGGTTGTCTTGGAGGTTTTTGGCGCCTCCTTTCTGGCTACAGGAAATAATAGAAGTTTCTGCGTTGCCACACTTCGCAGCAAATGCCGTCGTAGCTGCGGTTGCCACACTAACCCCCGTAAAAACGGCCATGGCAACGAGGAAAACGGTGATTTTTTGTTTTATGTTCATACCTACCTATAAAATACGATAAATCACTCTCATGCGCAAGCTTTTTCCGGGGCAGCGAAGTGTACGTTTGCTGTGTGTAATGCTTACCAATAATATTGACTTTTAATCTATAAAATGGTAATGTGAAAGGGATATGTGGGATCTGCGAGTAGCGAATCCGTTCGGTAGGCTATCGATACGGAAAACTTTGATGTTCGTCGCAGCTACGGTTGCGACTTCTTTAGCTTTTGTCCTGTTCGCCGCGCCCACCACGCACGCTGCCGACGTCATGTGGAACGGCGACTCGATCATTTACGACGGTAACCAGTACCAAAAAGCTACCGACGCGACCGCAGATGACGGCATGGGTCTGCCAGTAGGGTCGCACGTTTACCGGTATATCACCCCAAGAGATGCCAGTCTTGGCGCCAACGCGCCCCCGCAAAAAGCCTACGTCATTTATTTCGCGCCAGGCAAAGACCCCACCAAAGAAAAAAATGCCCAGTTTGCCATCTACGACTTTACGCCGCCTGCAACTTTTACGAACAAAACCGGCCAAAAAAGCGTCAGCGTGGCGGAGAAACAGGAGGAAGACAAGGGGTCATCGTGTAAAATCGACGGTATCGGGTGGTTGGTGTGCTCGATAAGCGAGTTCCTCGCTACCTCTGTAGATTGGCTGTATACGCACGTCCTGTCGCAATTTTTAGCCGTCCGCCCCGTACAGTCCAACACCGACAACCAGCTCTATAAAGCATGGGCCGTCATGCGCAATATCGCCAATGTCGCATTCGTTGGCGCGTTTTTGGTTATTATCTATTCGCAGGTCACTAGCATAGGGCTCTCAAACTATGGCATTAAGAAACTGCTGCCGCGGCTGATCATTGCCGCGGTGCTGGTGAACGTCTCGTACTGGATATGCGCGATCGCGATCGACCTGTCGAACATTGCCGGATACGCCCTTAACGACCTGCTGAAAGGTATAACGGAAGGCATCCGGAATTCCGGTACCCAAACCGATCTCATTAGTTTTGAAAGCGTGACGGGGGCCGTGCTTTCCGGCGGTACGCTAGCCACAGCCGGCACCCTGTCGATCATAGCGAACGGGGGCATTGCCGGGTCGATCGCGATGTTACTGCCGGCGTTGGTAATAGTGCTCATCGCCGCGATGGTAGCGGTTATCATCATGGCCGCACGACAAGCGCTCATCGTCATCTTGGTAATCGTCGCGCCACTGGCATTCGTCGCCTACCTGCTACCGAACACCGAGAAATTCTTTGAAAAATGGAAAGGCCTGATGACGACGATGCTGATGCTCTTCCCGGTATTCAGCGTTATCTTTGGCGGTTCGCAGCTGGCAGGGACGGCGATCGTTCAGAACGCCGATTCCATCGTTATGCTTATTCTCGGTATGACCGTACAGGTGGCGCCGCTGGTAATATTGCCATTCCTTATTAAATTCAGCGGCTCACTGCTCGGCCGCATCGCCGGCATGACAAACGACCGCACTAAGGGCCTGCTGGATGAAACGCGCAACTACGCAAAATCTATCGCTGACGACAAGAGGGCGGCGACCCTGGCACGTCCGGCCAAACGGCGGAACCTGATAACCCGCGCCGTGCAGGCGAAAGAGAACGGCCGGCGTGACCGCGAAAGCAGGCAGAAAAACAATGAGATGCTGGCCGATGCGCGGTACGAGAGGCGCGAGAAGACAGCCAGGTTGCATGACGCGGCCGCACGCGCCGAAATGCTGAAGAACATGGCGACGCATGATTCTGAAGCGCACGTCGAGCGCACGAAGATGACCGACCCGACCATGCGCAGGCTCAACCAGCAGTCGCAGGCGGCCGCCACCCGTGCCGAGATGCTGAAGAATACCGCATCCACCGACGCGGAAAACTACGCCGCCAACCTGAAGCGCACCGACGCCGCAATGCAAGAGCTTGACCTCCAGGCCCGCGCCGGCAAGCTGACGCTCGATACGACCAATACGAAGGTTGAAACCACCTGGGAGCAGTTCAAGGCTGGCGACACCACGGGCATAGTACACCCCGAAGGCCTTTCCGCCAGCGGGCTTGCCGCCTTTACCCGTAGCCGTCAGAACTTCGCGGATGCCACCCAGGCAACCTCTCAGGAAGCCATGCTTACGACGATGCGCCAAGATATGGCCAAGCGCAAGCAGTCTGCCAACCTTTCCGATACGATGCTTAAGGATAGAACTACCATGATTGAAGGTCAAACTATCCTTGACTACGCCGGCGGCATTATGGGATCTACCGGTGCCAACTCCGCGTTTTCAAAAGCTATCACCCTGGAGCGTGAAGAGTTTGGCAAGAACGTAGAAAACGTCAAGCAACTGTTTAAGCATTTCGATGTCAGCTCGTCAGACAAGCAAAAGATTGCCCTTGGTGGAAACGTTCGCGTCGAGAAAAACGGCAGAAGCTTCCTCATGGAAGGCAAGACCGATGAACATGTGTTTGAGGCGGCACTAAGCGATCAGCTGAAGACCGGTTCGTACGCTGAACAGAAAGAGCTTATCCTCGAGTCTGGTGCCGAGTACGACTCTGCCGGCAAGGTTATTCCGGGAACCGAAGGGAAAACATACAAGGCCGCCGGTAGCATCTCACGCGATATCCAGCCAAATGGCATTCACCAGAGGGCGGCCTTCTTTGGCTCTAAGATTATCGACGATATAGGTCAGGGTAAAGTTAAGGGTGAGCCGGGCTTGCATAGGGCAATCGTCTTCCACGTTGAAGGTGGCAAGCTAAAGGAAGATACGCTTTCTGGCATGGACGCCGGCGCGTTGAAGGACCTCTTTGAGGTCGTGGCAGATCGGTCCAAAGCCACGCCTTACGTTAGCGACTCCGCAGCGTACGACAAGAGCGCCCGCGAGCTTCGCAAGTCGATTGAGCATATTCTCGATACGGACATCCTGCTGCGCAACACCACTAAGAAAGCGCGTGACGAGATGCAGGACTTCCTTTCAAAGACTTCCCATTGGTAGAATGATTCGCGGTAGCTACCAATTCGGTAAACAATTCACTTAAAAGCGGAAAGCCCGCGCATACATAGATTGTATGCGCGGGCGGTTGGTAACCGGACGTCTCGTCGCGGTTCAGCGAAGCAGCACATAGGCGACGAGAGCTCCGACAGCTCCGCACGCCGTACAGGCGAGCAGAATGTCGGTGAGCTCCGTGGGCCTGCTGCCACCGTTCGCCATGCCGGCGATGACGATAGCGGCGGCAAAGCAGCCCATCGCCACCAAAAGCGAAACGACGAACAAGCCGCGAAGAATACCCTGTTTGACAGGGCCACCCTTCGGGTTGACCTTGCCAAACACCTCCTTGGCGAGCTCGTCTTCCTCCCACTTCGAGGACATACTGCCTCCTTTTCATCCGACGAAATTACCACTTATATTTATACATATAAATTTGCCATCCGTCAATTACTTATAGAGGTAGTGCATAACATGTGTATACTACACACGCTATATGTAGTGGTATGAAATTCTAAAAGACCCCTTGACGAAATCCAGTTACTTCGTATAGTAGGTATTGTTAGTGAAGTAAGGCACCGCGGTGCATGGGAGCCCAAGTATGAGAGAAACTATTACTCATCCAAGCGTTCGAAACTATAACTACTATAAAACAGCAGAGGAAGTAGAGCCGACGCCCGACCTCCGTAGAAGCGTAGGGCTATTCCAAAAGCTACCACGCAAACTGGCAGCAGGAACCTTCGCCCTTGTCTTCGGTCTTGCGCCAGCAGTCTCGGCGTGTGGCGACAGCGACCCCGTTACCGCGAAGCCCCAGGCAAACGCGTCTGCCGAGGCAGGGACAGGGGCACCAACGCTGACTCCCGGTGAAGAATTGGCCGATCTCCGCAATAATCTCGACGAAGAAATCCGCAAACAGGCTGAAAAACTTGCTTCGACGAGCATCGACCCTTACCACAAAAAAGAAGAGGATGTACTACTCGAGCTCAACGGAAAAATGGACGCCCTTGCAAACGCCGGGACAACGCCAGAGATTCTTACTACTTGGGAAAAAATGCATAATCTCCCCAACCTTACTACAGAAGATTTGAATAGCCTTCCGAATATTATTGCTTTCGGCAATGACGTTTCTGGAAAAATAACGAAGGAACTTGCTCAAAACGAGGGCTTCTTCGATAATGTCGACGATAAAACGATGCTCGCCCTTCAGGCGATACGCGCTAACCGCATTACCTGCGGGCTTGTTGGGGAGATGAACGGCAACCACTACACGGCAAACTTCCACCCCGTGGAACAAACCCAGCCTTCTAGTTATAACTACAGCACCCAGGGGTATGTGCGTTTCGAGAACGAAAGCACGACGTCGGCATGCACGAATGATGACGGCCAAAACTACGAGCATCAGAACCTAGCTGCACCATTTCGCGATGTCTTTCATTTCATATACCGACAAGTCAACGAGAAGGGGAGGCAGTCGTATAAAGGTCACGGCCTGCGCCTTACGACGGCTGAATTAATGAAGATAGAGCCCTTTGAGCCGATGGATCCTGTTAAATATTGATAGGCCCTATTGAATAACATAACCATTTAGTGTTTACTAGCACTAGGGTTATGAAGCAGCTGAAAACGACGTATCTTGTCATGCGGAAGCGGCTACAAAGCTGGCCGCTTCTGTTTCTTTTGGTGGCGTCTATCGGCACGAGCATCGGGCTGCAGCTTTCAGCCCCGCAAACCGCCATGGCGGCCAGCGGTGTCTTTGCCAGCGGGCCACTGACGGAAAACATTAAAGCGTACGCTCTTCGCAACGCCATAGCGTCCTGCCTATACCGCTCGTCAACAAATCCTACCGAACAAAACATTGCCAGCGGCAAGTGGTTTACGTCAAGCAGGAGTGTTGGAGTCACCCACCTCTACGCTAGCGACGACGGAACGCGCGAATGTAAAACTGCCGGGCTTGTCCAAGATGCCACGAGCGCAGGCGGGTGGGCAAGCAACATAGAGGCAGCCTGCGCTGCAGGGTTCGCACGACTAAACGGCTCCAGTTGTATAAGTGGCACGGGCGATTTTACGGGGTTACATACTTCGAGCGCGAACTACCAGCGAAATTTTGACACAAAGCGGGGCGGCCTTGCTTTCACCGACGCCATGTACTATTTGCTTTACGCCCGATCAATGGAGATTGGCTGTAAGGCAACGCCGGTCATAGCGGTCGACGAAGCCACGCCGGACCAAAAAGCGATGGCCAACACAGACAAGAGCTGGAGTATGAAGGTCGTCGGCGCTGGCGGCACGGTTACAAATACCATTTATAAAGCCGAGTTGGGCCGGGGAAGGAAAATCTCGACGACCGAAACGCCAAACTCACACAGCACCCAAGAGTTATCTTGCATCGACCTCGTCAAGAAGGCAAACCAATATGCAGACGCGTACAGTAAATATCTCGCGGCCCACCCAAACGAAGCAGGAACGGCCACCACTGGCGATGAGGCGGCAGACAACGAAGACGCCAGCAAAACCTCCTGTAAGATCGACGGCATCGGCTGGCTTATCTGTCCGGTCGTCCGCTTTATAGGCAAGGTTGTCGATGGGTCGTACGTTGCCGTCGCGACCCTTCTTAAGACGCCCGCCGTCAACACGGACACCAGTCAAGGCATGTATCTCGCTTGGTCACTAATGCGAAATATCGCCAACGTCGCCTTTGTCATTGCATTCCTCGTTATTATCTACTCCCAGATAACGAGCATAGGGCTTAGCAACTACGGCATTAAGAAGATGTTACCCCGCCTTATCGTCGCCGCTATTCTAGTAAACGTATCCTACTGGCTCTGCGCAATAGCGGTAGACCTCTCTAATATATCTGGCTACGCACTCAAAGACCTATTGGACGGAGTAAGTCGGTCACTCTTTGAAGAGGGTGGCGCTGCACAGTCCGGAGGTGGCGGCAAGTGGGATATTCTCACCGACACCGTCATAGCAGGCGTAGGCGCAGTCGCTCTTCTTTATGTTGAATTATCAGTGTTCATACCATTAGCCGTCGCCGCCCTTATTACTATAATTATTGTCGTCATCCTTCTTATAGCACGCCAAGCGTTCATCGTTATGCTTATTGTCATCTCACCGCTAGCGTTCGTGGCATTTCTGCTTCCTAATACCGCTTCGCTTTTTACAAAATGGCGAAAGTTATTTACGACACTACTGATGCTGTTTCCTATCATCGCTTTCATATTTGGCGGGTCGGCACTCGCCGGCACGATCATAACAAAATCCGCTGAGGGTATGGAAGAGCCCGCAAAGTTCCTCATGCAGCTCGTTGGCGCCGGCGTAACGATCGTGCCCCTGATAGCAGTGCCAGTATTCCTTAAAGGTACCAGCGCGCTCTTTGGCAAGTTTGGCGGCATGGTCAATAACCCAAACCGAGGCGTGTTTGACCGCAGTCGCAAATTCGCCCAAGGGCTACGCGATCAAGCGCACGTTAACAACCAGATTCGGTCTCTTCGGGGAGGAGGTATGCCACTCAAAGGGAAGGTGCGTGGCTTTGTTAGTGACCGGAAAGACATTGCTGCCGGCCGGGCAAGGCAGTTAGAAGACCTACAGAAGGAGCGTACCGCCAGGATGGCGACGACGGCTGACGGGAGGCCGAGTGATTTCGCTAGAAAAGTCGCTGGCGACAAGGCTGATATTTATGCGGGAAGGCAAAGCCAATATTTACTTGAGTTAGACGAGGAGAAGGTAAGGAACTCCCTTAGTCAAATGAAGATTGGCATAGAAGATCCGAGCGAAGCTATTAGCATCTACCAGCAGAAGTTCGAGGAGGCAGTTGCCGCCGGCGACACTACCACCGCACGCGCCGCCCAGCGAGGGCTTATGGAGTCTGGCAAAAGGGGACGCGCCGCTTTGCGCGAATCTATCGAAGGCCGCAGCGGAAGCGCAATACCTGGTGGCGTTGATGCTGCATCTGAGACTGGAATGGAGCTGCGAAAAGACCTACAGGGTTCTGATATGAAGAAAAATGCCGCTGATGTTTACAAGTGGGCTGTTGCTGGGACGCGGAAGGTTACCGATAGTACAGGTCGTACAAGAACCGAAGGTATCTCACTATCAGATATCGCTAGGGACGCAACTACCTGGAGTGACTTGTCTGCAGAGCAAATTCAGGGGCAAGTTGAAGCTTCGCTTAATGAAGCTAAAGGCACCGGCGGCGTATCGAAAGATACGGCTCAGCGAGCCCTTGAGAGCCGTGGAAACGAGAGTATTGGCGGAAAGGAGAGGGCAATTCTGGAAAGTATGAAATAGGCCATGAGATAAGCCCGTGCAATACTACCAGTCCCTGCCAATCCTGCTATACTTGAATATAAATGGCGGTCTATAAAGTTCCCCAAGACGTTGAAGCCGATGACAAGCTGATCGGGCCGTTTAGTTTTCGCCAGTTTATTTACCTAATCATCGCGCTGATCGCTATCGCGCTGGGGTGGGGGCTCAGCAAATTGTTCATCCCGCTGGCCATTATTCCGCTACCTATCGTTCTTCTTTTCGGCGCGCTGGCATTGCCGCTGAAAAAAGACCAGCCGATGGAGATTTACCTGGCAGCGGTCGTGTCGTATTATTTGAAGCCGCGCAAGCGCCTTTGGGTGCCTGATGGTATCCAGCAGCTCGTAGAAGTAACCGCGCCAAAGATAGTAGAAGTGCAGCGCGCCAAGAGCTTGTCACAAACGGAAGCGGAACAGCGGCTATCTTACCTTGCTGATATCGTCGACACCGGCGGCTGGGCGGTGCGTGGCGTCGGCGTACAATCGCCCAATA
Source organism: uncultured bacterium (assembly GCA_966247155.1). Classification (GTDB taxonomy): domain Bacteria; phylum Patescibacteriota; class Saccharimonadia; order Saccharimonadales; family Saccharimonadaceae; genus CAMLDM01. The sequence continues at coordinate 2,315 of CBIMUR010000004.1, read as the reverse complement.
GCGCCATGCAAAACGATGTGTACTACGCCGCGCAGCAGACCGAAGACATTCTCGACAACCAAAGCGGCGTCGCCCGTTCGTTCGACACCATGATCGACCAGGCCGATAGCAAGCGCCACCAAGAAATGATAACTAAGATGCAACAACAGGCGGCACAGCAGCCTCCGCAGCAAAACGACACCACGCCAATTCCCGACCCATACGCCGCGCTGGCGCCCGCCGCCGACAGCGAACAGACGGCCGACGATCCGCACGTCACCTACAACCCGTACCCGACCGAAATCCACCAATCGGTCATCAGTCCTCTCAGCGAACAGCCAGCCCGGCCTGCCGCGGCGCCCCAGCCACAAATAACGCCGCCAAATCCACAGCCAGCCACTAGCGAAAAGCCCGTCTCTCCTGATATAATAAATCTTGCAAATAACTCCGACCTATCCATAGAGACAATCGCCCACGAGGCCAACCGCATCCACGAAAAAGAGGAACAGCAGGATGAAGTGGTCATCTCGTTGCGTTAATGGGTAGCGCCGGCAAGGAAGAGTGGGAAAGTGCCTCCAAACAACCAAATGCCACCGCAAGCTCCAGCCCCGGCTCCTATGCAGCCGGTAGGCCCGGTTGGCAGCGGCCCGGCTCCCCAGCCTGGAGCCATGCCGGGCGCGCCCGCGACGCCGCAAGCCCAGGCTAGTGAGCAGCCTAAAACTCCGCAGCAGCAAAACACCACGCAGAACAGCCTGCTTATTTCTGAGATCCGTGAAAACATGGTCATTATGAACGACGGCAGTTTCCGCGCGGTCATCGCCTGCAAATCCATCAACTTCGACCTCATGAGCTCGCGCGAGCGCGAAGGCGTAGAGTTCAGCTATCAGAACTTTCTCAACGCCCTGTATTTTCCCATCCAAATCTTCATCCGTTCGCAGCGCGTTGATATCGGCCCGTACATCGACCGGCTTACCACCATCCGCCGCTCGCAAGACAATATGCTCCTCAACGTTCTGATGGACGATTACATCAACTTCATCGACATCCTCAGCCAGGAAGCCAACATCATGGACAAGAGCTTTTTCGTCGTCGTGCCGTATTTCCCAGCAGGCGACCTCAACAACGTGATCGAGCAGAGCAAAGGATTTTTTGGGAAAATTTTCGCGAAACCGCAAACCACCGCTACTAAAATAGACAAAATCACCTACGACAAAGCCAAGGACGAAATCAAAAACCGCGTCGACTCCGTGACGAGCGGCCTGTTCCAGATCGGCGTCAACAGTGTCCAGCTTAACACCAAAGAGCTTGGCGAGCTGTATTACAACATGTACAACCCGGATACGGCGGTACGCGAGCCGCTCGGTGACTTTGAACGCATCACCAGTACCTACGTGCGCAAGGGTGAGGGTGAAGCGCCGCGTCCGCACCTCCAGGAAGGGGGAATGTAACATGGCTAAGAAAAAACTCGATCCAGTAGATATTGCCGCCCAGCAGCGCGCCCGCGAACAGGCCGAGGTAGAGCAGGCTTTCTTAAAAGGTATGACCACGCTGCGCGACCTGATCGCGCCAAGCAGCCTGGAGATCCACGCCAGCCACTTCCGGCTGGGCACCAAATACGGCCGCACTATTTACATTTACGGCTACCCGCGCCAAATCTACACCGGCTGGCTTTCCAGCCTCATCAACATCGACGAAGTGCTTGATATCAGCATGTTCATTTACCCGGTGGAAAGCCAGGTAGTGCTGAACAACCTGCGTAAAAAGGTGACCCAGCTTGAAGCCAGCATGGCCATCAACAGCGAAAAGGGCAAGACCCGCGACCCAGGGCTCGAGGCCGCCCTGCAAGACGCCGAGGAATTGCGCGACCAGCTACAGGTGGGCGCCGAACGGTTCTTCCGCTACGGCCTGTACGTCACGCTGTATGCCGACAGTATGGACGAGCTGAGCTTCGTGCAGCACAAAATCGAAACGCTATTCGGCCAGCAGCTTATTTTCAGCAAGGTGGCCAGCAGCCAGCAGGAGCAGGGACTTAACAGCACCATCCCGCAAATGAGCGACCAGCTGCAGATCCGCCGCAACATGAACACCGGCGCTATCAGCACCAGCTTCCCGTTCACCAGCGCCGACCTTACGCAGGAAAAGGGCGTGCTATATGGCGTGAACATGCACAACAACGGCCTGGTAATTTTCGACCGCTTTAGCTTGGAAAACGCCAACATGGTCGTCTTCGCAAAGTCTGGTGCTGGTAAATCGTTCACCGTCAAGCTTGAGGCGTTGCGCAGCATGATGATCGGCTCGGACATCCTTATTATCGACCCGGAAAACGAATACCAGAA
>CBIMUR010000003.1:0-15748 GCA_966247155.1 uncultured bacterium | reverse complement strand
CATCCTGAGCCATGATCAAACTCTCCATAAAAGAACGCTTCGCTTATGAGACAAACCTACGGTTTTTCTCATCGCGCCGGGAACGAAATAAATTCGTTCGTCGGGCTGCTCTTTTCCCTAAGGATAATAAGCAGCAAGCGTCTATAAAATATAGACTGACGATGATATATATGTACAACTAAATTGTCAAAGTTCTTTTGATCTGTTCAACTCCACTGTTGTTTATCGCCACAGTTTCATACCTGGCGACCAGACTGTTAGTAATCATAGCGTATGTACCCTGGTAGCGTCAAGGGGTATTTTAGATTATTTTGTAGCTAAAAAGACAACCAGGCCAATTACCGCGCCAAGAATGGCGCCAACGGCCACCTCAACAGGGGTGTGTCCCTTGGCGGCACGCGGCAAAGGAACGCTGCTTTTTTGCTCTTTAATGAGCTGCTGGATCGCTTTTCCCTGCTCGCCCGAGGAGCGGCGGACCATCATCGCGTCGTACATAACGATCCCGGCAAAGAGCGCCGCCAGCGCAAATACGCTCGACTGCAGCCCTTCGCGCAGGCCAATTACCGCCACCAGCGCCATGACCGTCGCGCTGTGCGCGCTGGGCATGTTGCCCGAGAGATACAGCTGGCGAATGTGGTCGAACCGGCGCTGCCGGATGGCGACCAGAAGATATTTCGCCCCTTGCGCGATCAGCCACGCGGCAATGATTGCGATGAAATAGGGCGAAATTATCATGCTACTCCTCTTCTTCCCCGTTCTTTGACTGCTCTGCCATGAGACCCAGCGACGACACGGCGTCACCGTCACCTAGGCGCATAATACGGACACCTTGGGTCGTACGGCCAAGAACCGGAATATCCTTGAGGCCGATGCGGATCGTCTGGCCTTTGTCGGAGATCATCAGCACCTCGCTCGTATCGGCGTCCAGCGTGCGGACAGAAATAATCGGGCCGGTCTTTGCCGTCACGACAGCCGCTTTGATGCCGACGCCACCGCGCTTGTGGCTCGGGAAGTTGGCCACCTTGGTTATCTTGCCGTAACCGTTTTTGCTGATAACCAACAGGCGCTGGCCGTCGTCGTCAACCACGTCCATGCCAACTACCGTGTCATTCGGACGCAAGCGGACACCGCGGACACCGCGAGCTGACCGGCCCATTGGGCGGGCGTCGGTTTCATTGAAACGCACGGCTTGCCCGGCAGACGTTGAGACAATCACATCATTCTTACCCGTTGTCTTTTTTATCCAACGCAGCTCGTCGCCGTCATCCAGCTTAATAGCGATCAAGCCGTTCGTGCGGATATTGGCGTAATCTTTCAGCGGCGTCTTCTTCACCGTTCCCTTGGTCGTTGCCATAAACAGGAAGCCCTCGTCGCTGGCATCTTTGGCGTGACGGATAATCGAGGTGATTTTCTCTTCCGGCTGCAACTGTAGCAGGTTCACGGCAGCGACGCCCTTGGCCGCCAGGCTCGCCGCCGGCACTTCGTAGGCTTTCAGGCGGAAAATACGGCCTCGGTTCGTAAAGAACAGCAGATAATCGTGCGTGCTGGCAGGCACCAGCTGGTCGATGATGTCCTCTTCTTTGGTGGTCATGCCACGCTTGCCTTTGCCACCACGGTTTTGGCGACGGTACTCGCTCAGAAGTGTCCGCTTGATGTAGTTCTCCGTTGTAAGAAGTATGACGGAATCCTCTTCCGGGATCAGCTCTTCATCGCTGAACTTGCCCAGCTCGTGGTTGATCATCTTGCTGCGGCGTTCATCGCCATACTTTTCTTTCATCTCAAGAAGTTCGGTTTTAATAACCTTCAGGATTTCCTTCTCGTCGGCCAAAATCGCCTCAAGCTTAGCAATAAGTTGTTGTAATTCTTTCAACTCATTTTCAATCGCTTCGCGCTCAAGTCCTGTCAGGCGGCGCAGCTGCATCGCGAGAATGGCCTTGGCCTGAATTTCTGAAAGCTTGAACTTGGCGATCAAATTCTTTTCGGCTTCGTCCTGCGTCTTGCTGGCGCGGATCGTCTTGATCACCTCGTCGATGTGGTCAAGCGCGATCTTGTAGCCTTCCAAGATGTGGGCACGTTCTTTGGCCTTGCGCAGCTCAAACTCCGTACGGCGGCGCACCACTTGCTGACGGTGTTTAATGAATTCCTGCAGCATTTCCTGGAGGCCAAGAATACGCGGCTGGATACCATCAATAAGCGCCAGCATGTTGTAATTAAAGCTTGTTTGGAGCGCCGTCAGCTTGTACAGCTGGTTCAGCAGCTTTTTCGGATACGCGTCTTTTTTCAGCTCGATAACGACGCGAACCTTGCCACGCGCCGTTTCGTCACGCAGGTCGCTAATGCCGTTAAGCTTCTTTGCTTTGACAAGTTCGGCGATCTTTTCAATGAGTGTTGCTTTATTTACACCATACGGGATTTCAGTCACGACAATCTGGTGACGGCCTTTTTTGGTCTCCTCAATATTGGCAACGGCACGGACCATGACGCTACCGCGGCCGGTCTGGTAGGCCTGCTTCATTGGTGCGCCACCGTACACTGTAGCGCCCGTTGGGAAATCAGGCCCTTTGACGTGTTTGAGGAGGTCGTCAATCGTCGCCTCGGGGTTATCGATCAGCTCAATCGAAGCGTCGACCAATTCGCCAAGGTTGTGCGGCGGTATGTTGGTCGCCATACCCACGGCGATACCAATCTGGCCGTGCAGCAGCAGGTTGGGCACCTTGGCTGGCAGCACGACCGGCTCTTGGCGCGAGCCGTCGTAGTTCGGGCGGAAATCAATCGTTTCCTTGTCGATATCAACCAGCATGTCTTCAGCGACGTGCTGCATGCGCGCCTCGGTGTAACGCATGGCCGCGGCCGGGTCGCCGTCCATCGAGCCAAAGTTCCCCTGGCCATCGACCATTGGGTAGCGCAGCGACCACGGCTGCGCCAGGCGCACCATCGAGTCATAAATCGCGCTGTCACCGTGCGGGTGGTATTTACCCATCACGTCACCCACGATAAGCGCGCTTTTAACGAATTTCGCGCCCGGGCGGTTGCCGTTTTGGTTCATCGAGTACAAAATGCGGCGGTGCACCGGCTTGAGGCCGTCGCGGACGTCCGGCAGCGCGCGCTCGATAATCACGCTCATCGAGTAGCGGAAGAAACTGTCCTCCATAACCTTTTCAAGATTGCGCCGCTCCAGGCCCGGCGTTTCAACCACCATATCGCCTTCGATCGGCTCGTCGTTCGTTGGTTCCATATTGTTCGTCGTGTCGTTTTCCATAGTTTATACGTCCAATTCCTCTAAGTCTGCCTCTTTCGCCCGGGCCTGGATAAAGTTCCGGCGCAAACTGACCTCGTCGCCCATCAGCTTGGTGAATATCGCGTCGGCCTGTTCGGCGTCTTCCACGCGCACCTGGATCAGCACGCGGTTTTCCGGGTTCATCGTCGTCTCCCACAGCTGGTCGGCGTCCATCTCACCCAGACCCTTGAAGCGCGAGATCGTCACGCCGGCCTGCTTGGCCTTGTCGTCCTCAGGGCTGACCGCCGTTCCCCGCGCCTTTTTCTCCGCAATCAGTTTGTCGAGCGCGCCGTCGAGTTCGTCTTCGTCGTAAACGTAAATTTTCTTCTGGCCCCTGTTAACACTGTAAAGCGGCGGCTTCGCCAGGTACACGTAGCCGCCCTCGACCACCTCTTTCATATAGCGGAAGAGGAACGTCAGCAGCAGCGTCGCGATATGGCTCCCGTCAACATCGGCATCGGTCATGATAACGATTTTGTGATAGCGCAGGCCGTTTATGTCGAATTGCTCGCCAATCCCGACGCCAAACGCCTGGATCATCGCCACGATTTCCTTGTTGGCGAACATCTTGTCGAGCCGGGCACGCTCGGTGTTGAGAACTTTACCACGGAGCGGCAAAATCGCCTGCGTTTTACTGTCGCGGCCCTCTTTGGCCGAACCAGCAGCCGAGTTACCCTCAACGATGTAAATTTCGCTGTCGGCCGGGCTCTTGCTCGAGCAGTCCCACAACTTCCCTGGCAGCCCCATGCCATCGAGCGCGCCTTTTCGCAGCACGTTGTCACGCGCGGCGCGGGCAGCCTTGCGGGCGCGGGCCGCTAGAAGCGCCTTGCCGACGATCTTTTTGGCGACGTCCGGGTTTTCCTCGAGGTAATAGCTGAAGTATTCGTTCATCACCTGCTCGACGTAGCGGCGTACTTCCGGGTTGCCAAGCTTGTTTTTAGTCTGGCCTTCAAACTGCGGGTCGGGCAATTTGACGAGGATGATCGCCGTGAGGCCTTCGCGGATGTCATCGCCGGTCAGATTGTCCTCTTTTTCCTTCAGCAGGCTGTTTTTGCGCGCGTAATCATTAATAACGCGGGTCAGCGCGGCGCGGAACCCCACCAGGTGCGTGCCGCCGTCCGGGGTCAGCACGTTGTTGGCAAATGGCTTGACCGTTTCAACGAACGTATCATTATACTGGATGGCCACTTCCACCATTGAGTCCTCGACCTGCCTTTCAACGTAAAATACGCTGTCGCTTAAGACATCTTTCCCAATATTCAGATGTTTCACATAGCTTTGGATGCCGCCTTCAAAGTAGAAAGCCGCGCGCTCTTTCGTGCGCTCATCCCGCACCGATACGTAAATGCCTTTGGTAAGGTACGCCTGGTGACGAAGGTAGTTCACGACCCATTTGTAATCAAACTCAACCGTTTCCTTGAAAATAGTCGGGTCCGGGTAGAACGTAATACTCGTACCAGTCGGGCGGTCGGTTTTCCCAAGTTTTTTAAGCGGCATCGTAGAGGCGCCGCGCTCAAACTCGATGCGGTACAGCTCGCCCTTCTGCACTACCTCCGCGATCATCTTCGTCGAAAGCGCGTTTACCACGCTCGAGCCCACGCCGTGAAGGCCGGATGATACTTTATACCCGCCACCGCCGAACTTACCACCAGCGTGCAGCACCGTCAGTACCGTTTCCAGCGTACTAAGGCCGGTTTTGGCATGTTTGTCTACCGGAATACCGCGGCCGTTGTCAACCACGCGAAGCCCGCCATCCTCAAGGATGGTCACGTCGACACGGCTGGCGTACCCGGCAATCGCCTCGTCGATAGAGTTGTCGGCAATTTCCTTGATAAGATGGTGCACGCCGTCGTAGCCAGTGCTACCAATATACATGCCCGGGCGTTTACGGACCGGTTCCAGCCCTTCAAGCACTTGAATTTGTGACCCGGTGTAGGAGCCGTCGTCTTGTTTCTGTTTAGCCATTTTCCCTCACTGTTCAGACGTTTCTGCTATTTACATTAGTTTCATTATACAGAATAATTTGTGTTCACTCAAGCTCTTGCGCTGAACATATTTCTTATGCTAATCTTGTAGTTAAGAGGTGTGAAAAACAAAAAAATAAAAAGGCAGACATATAAATGTTTAGGAAAATAGTCTCGAATTTAGCCTTCAGCCCTGCTTTGGTTGGGCAGCTTGGCTTTTACGCAAAACGACTTCGCAAGGAGGAGGCGACCCGCCGCGTCGGACTTATTTTCACTGCCCTCGCCCTTGTCGTCCAGGTATTTGCGGTGTTTACGCCGCCAGAATCGGCCAACGCGGCAAACGGCAACAATATTATATATAGCGGATTCAAGAGCAAAAGCGACCTGCTTTCTATTTACGACCGCAACAAAGACAGCGCCGGCCATAAAGATATCCAGCAGATCTACGCGCATTTTGGCATTACGCGCAAAGACCTCGCAAACGCCAAGTGGACAACCGTTAATTCTCACGACCACAACAAAGGCATTATCAGCGTGGGGCGCTCGGCGTCTTACTCCTGGCAGCGTACGCCGTACGATATCGCCGGCACGAAAACGACCATTTACGGCAGCAAGCTCTACAAGTTCGACTCCGGCTCATGGACACCAAAACACGGCTCTACCTACACTGCGGTGGTGGGAAAGCGCGCCGTCGATGGCCAGTGGTTTGCCATTTTAAGTGGATGTGGCAACCCCGCCTTCCTAAAATTGCCACCCCCGCCACCAAAACCGGCAGCCGCCTGTACGTCCCTTGCTATCGTGCCTATCAGTCGGACAAAGTACAACTTCGTGGCCAAGGCATCGGTAAAGAGCGGCGCGACCATTTCAGGCTACTCATACGTAGTGAAGGATGACAAAGGGGCTACCGTCGCCACGAAAAAAGCGGCTAGCCGCGCCGGCACCAACACGACAACCTTCAACTTTGCGAAAGACGGCAAATATTCCGTCACCGCGACCGTTGCCACCAGCGCCGGCAACAAAACCGCCCCGAGCTGCGTTAAGACCCTTACCGTCAGCCCGCAGCCGCCCTGCCTGCTCAACCCGGACCTGCCAAACAACAGCCCCGACTGCAAGCCCTGCGAAGATGACGGCACCATTTGGTACAAAGACAAGGACTGCGAATCACAATTCCTCCTCCTAAAGGGCGTCACCAACATCACCCAGCAGAAAGCCGATGCCAACAACACGACGGCCAAACCTGGCGACAGGCTAGAGTATCACCTTAGCGTCAAGAATATTGGGAAAACGACGGGCACGTACGCTATTACAGACAGCCTGTCCGACGTACTGGAATACGCCGACATCGTCGACACGGGAGGCGGCACGCTGGCAAAAAGCAGCCCGGGCACGCCGGTTGAAAAAGTAAACGTCATGTCGTGGCCGGCCGTCACGGTCAAGCCGGGCCAAACGGTGCAAAAAATCGTCAGCGTCAAGGTAAAATCAACCATACCGGCAATGCCAAAGAGCCCAGGCAACCAAGAATCGTACAACTGCCGCATGGTCAATAGCTTCGCCAACAAGCAAACGTCCGTTGCCGTGGAGTGCCCGGAAGCAAAGGTTGTTGAGCAAGTCGTTGCCGAGCTGCCGCACACCGGCGCTACCGAGAACATGATTTTTGCCGGTATCGTGCTTGCCGTCGTGACTTACTTTTACGCACGCGCACGCCAGGTAAAGAAAGAGGTACGCTTGGTACGCCGCGACCTCAACGCAGGAACAATTTAATAAGGGGTGGGTATGGTAGAACGAGTTACCTTTAAGCACGAGAATGAACATAATCCAGAAGCACTGGATGAAATCCGCATGGAGCGCCGCGCCGAGTTAGAGCAGCAACGCGAACGGGCCGGCGAACAGACGAAAGAAAAAGTTGAAGACGCGCGCCACGAAGTAGAAAAAGCCACCGCCGAGCGTGAGCAAAAGGCACAAGAGCGCGAACAGCGCGTCGCGTCACCTGCCGAGCGCCGCAACCGTGGGCCTATCGGCGTCCGCGAACGCGACGCCAGCTTTAACGCGACCATGAACGAGGTCCAGCGGCACATGTCCCCCGCCAGCCGCGCCTTTAGCAGGGTCATCCACAACAAAACCGTCGAAAAAGTCAGCGACGTTGGCGCCGGCACGGTTGCCCGGCCAAACGCTATTTTATCCGGCGCGATCTTTGCTTTCGTTTTGACATTAGGCGTCTATCTGGTCGCAAAAAATCTCGGCTATCGCCTCTCGGGCTTTGAAACTATCGCCGCATTCGCGCTTGGCTGGGTACTTGGCATCGTTTACGACTTTCTAAAAGTCATGATAACCGGCAAAAAGTAAGCTAGCTTCTCGCTGGCTACCGCAGCTTTATCGATACTTCACCGTCAGAATTGTCTTTGTCACCCCGCAGATGAAGGCTATCTTCGCGTGGCACAGCGGCAGCAGGTGGAACAGCTGGTGGTTGCTGCTGGGGTGCTGGCGGCGGAAGAGACGGACTAGATGCTGGCGGTGGTGATACCGGAGGACGCGGCGAAGAAGTTGCAAATGGGTTTGGCGGCGTCGCAGCGAGCGGCCTCGGTGGCTGCGACGCAGGAGACGGCGCGGGCGCACCGCCCATCGCCGGGGCGCCGCCCGGCTTGGCGCCGATCTGCTTGCGCTTGGCGAGCCATTCATCCAGGAATGACGAGCCGGACCCACCGCTCTTCATGCCTGTCATGCGCTGCTGCTGCGTTTTCTTCAGGGCGGCAGCCTTCGCCTTACGTTCAGCATCACCCGCGCCAAGCCGAGTGAATATTTCTTTCTCTACCTGCGAGCGCGGCTTGCCGTATTTCGCCGCCGAAAGGCGCTTCAGCGCGTCACGCAGCTGCGGATTCGCCTCGCCCATGGGCGGCACGAACGACATGCTGAACGGCGCCGATGGCACATTGTTGATCATCACGCTCGTCACCGATTGGTAGTTCGGCATCTTAGTGAGATCTTCCGCGTCAAACGTCGGCGCGAATTTTTTCACCAGTATCTCGGCGTCGGTAATACCAATACGGCCAGAAATGACCGTTCCGACGTTACCAATAATCGCCTCACGGATTTTATCGGTCAGCTGCGTCATAAACTGGTTACCCAGTATAAGGTTGAGGCGGTACTTCCTGGCCTCGCTAAGAATCGACTCGAAACTTTCCGTCGCGAAGTTCTGGAACTCGTCGACGTACAGCGAGAAATCTACGCGCTGATCTTCTGCCATGTTGGCGCGCCCCATGGCTGCCGCCTGGAATTTCATCACAAAGATAATACCGAGCAGTTTCGAGTTGAGCTCACCCATTTTACCCTTTGAAAGGTTGACCAGCAAAATCTTTTTGTTGTCCATAATATCGCGCAAATTAAAGCCGCTTTTGGTTTGGCCAATAATATTACGCATCGAATCGTTACTAATAAACGGCCCGAATTTGCTGACCACCCAGCTGACTACCTCACCCGACTCATTCGATTTTTGCGACGCCGGGAACTCCTTCGTCCAGAAATCAAGCACCGTCTGGTCTTTCACGTATTTCAGCTTGCTTTTCATGAAATCTTCGTCGATCAGCAGCTTTGGAATGTCGATGAACGTCCCGCCGTTCGGGTCACTCATCAGTAGCAACGCACAGTTTCGGAAAATATGCTCAAGGCGCGGCCCGACGATACCGGTGTGTCCCGGGTCGTACAGACCGTACAGCATGTTAATCGCCTCTTGCACTAAAAAGTCCTTTTGGTCGGGGTGATCGAACTCAAACATGTTCAGGCCGATAGGGTTGGTCATGTCGCCCGGATTAAAGTAAATGACGTCCTCGACGCGCTCTTTCGGCACCTTCCCTAGCAGCTCCTCCACGGAGTCGCCGTGCGGGTCAACGAAGGCAAAGCCGCGCCCTTCCATCATGTCCTGGAACGCCAGGTTTTCCAGCAGCACCGACTTACCCGTACCCGTCTGACCAATAATGTACGTGTGACGGCGGCGGTCGTTCGTGCTGAGGCGGATCGGCTTCTTTACGCCACGGAATTCGTTGTAGCCCAGCAAAAAGCCTTCGTCCATCACCTGGGTCGGCCCGTCGACTTGCTTCGACATCTGCCGCTGCACCTGCGCCGTCGGGATATTCGCCTGGCTCGGCAGGTGGAAAATACTGGCGAGCTCGACGCTGTTCAAGACATTCTGCGTCACCGTCTGCGGGAAAAAACGGAAAATGTACGCCGTTACCAGCTCGTCGATATTTTTCGTGACGGCAAATTTGAAACCGTTAAAGCTCGGCGAGTCAAACAGGGAAAAAGCCGCGACCACGTTTTTAAGCAGCGCCTGCGAATGCGCCGCGGTATTCGACGACACGACCACGCGGATCAGCACCTCGTAGGCAGGATATTTGGTTTTTTCCTCGATCGCCTCGACAGTCGCCTGCTCAAGCGACGTCAGCTGCTTGTCTTCCGGCTTCGTCTCCCCGTTTTCGGGCGGCCGCCAAAGTGCCTCCATTAAATCTTTCGGCGCGATAAAGCCGCCGAGCCCCGGCTTTTTCTTGCCCTTGTCTTTGGTGATTTTTTCTGCCGCCGCGACCGAGCTCTTCGCCCAGCCTTCGCGCGCCGGCCGCAGCATCATCTGGATAGCCACGCCGTCCTCACGCCCAGCCGCCGACAACGCGTTGAGCAAGGCCCGCGACGCGTCCCTCTTTGACTCTTTATACGTTGCAATCGGATACACGAAATTTTTCTTCAGCGTAAACTCGCCGCCGATCGTTCCGCTTATCTTCCCTACTTGGCTGAAAATATTATGTTCGGTTACTTCTTCCAACCTTGCCGACGGATACGCCGCCGCGACCGCCTGGCGGACCACGTCTACCAGCACCGACGGAACCACGGTGTAATAATGCACCAGCCCTTCGTTGGCAACGATCTCAAACGACAAGTGGCGCTGCCCGTAGATACGGCTTTTAAAACCCCTGGTCGCGGTGCTCGCGATAATATTATACATCGACTGCGCCTGCGAAAGAATCTCTTCGGTCAAATCGCGTTCGTCGCGGTTACCAGTTTCTATGTCGTCGCTCGACGGCGGCAGATGGATAAGCATTGGAACCATTTTCAACCCACGCTCGTAGTTTTTCGCCTCGCGCAGCATTTTACGGTACTGGAAATACGCGAAAATCGCAACGCTTGATCCGAGGAAGACAAACACGAAGACGCTTATAAATACCCCTGCCATACGCTACCGCACCCCCTACTGTGGAGTGCCCAGTTCCTTTCCGTACCGCTTACGTAAATAATCAGCCTGCAACTTCCCCACCTCTTGCTCGCGTCGGTACGGATCGTCTTTCGTTTGCACGATGATTTTCTTTGCCTTGTCTACCCACTCTTTTTCGATCAGGTCATCATCGTTCGCCACGAGCGGCGTGTCGTCAGCCGCCGGCGCAGCAGCCGCGCCGTCACTAGGCGCAATCTGAGGCTCCGGCACGACGACAGGCGGCGGCAACACCGGAGACGCGACCGCCGGCGCAGCCTCGCTGCGCTGCTCAAACCGTTCATGCCCGCGTTCAAGGCCCGTCTCAGGAGTCGGCAACTGGGGTGCGCGCTCGATATTTTGGCCGTAATTCGCGGGCGACTGCTCTGGCCCAAAATTTGGTGAGGAGAGTTTCGGTTCCATATCTGTAATTATAGCATAACCGCCACGAGAGGAAGCATGTTATTCAACTTGTCCTTTTTGAAATATAAACGCAAGAGATAATCACGAAAAGCACAACCAGAAGAACATCGTAAACCCCCACCCTGCCGATGGATTGCATGCCGATAAGCATCACTGGCGCCAAGGCAATAACCGACGCAAAATAATACGACCGGCCTAGCGGCAGCGTCTTCACCGGCTTCTTCATTCCCGCGGAAGATGACAGCTTGCCGGTTATCTTGCTGATGCCAAAAAGTAAAAAAGTCAGCGCACCTAGCGCCGACACGTACATTAAAATAAATACAATTAGAATTCCAAGCGGACCGCTCTCCGCGGGGTTCGTTGCCTGTAACAGCACCGCCAGCAACACGATTGCCATCACCGTACTTATCGCTATCACTCGTCCCAACATAGTATTTCCCACTATACCACCAAATCAAAAAGAGAGCCCGAGTAGCAGACGTTAGTGTCGAGACACAGCAAGCACCGCTGGTAAAAAACTATTTGGCGCGTGTGCCGTCAACTGTCCGCTACTGCGGGCAACTGACCGCTCCAGCATAAAGCTAGAGCATGTTCTTGCACCGATTTTCCATTCGTTTTTGGCAAGGTGCCGTAACGAATGTACTCATCTTGTGCGCGCTCAAACGCCGTTTGGCGGAGCATCGGCAGCAACACTCGAACTGCGAGTAAAAAGGTGCGTGGCCGTATGTGCGGCCATTTTTATTCACAAGTGTCGCTACCGAGTTTCCGTCAAACCTGGGCGGTCAGTTTTCGAATTGTCAATGTATTTTTGTTGCTTTTTGTTTTTGTAAAAGCTTGTGTTTATCATAGCAAACGAAAGCGTTTTGGTCAATACTTTTGCAAGGAAAATAGATGTCATATGTACATCATATAAAAACAACGAGTGTTTTATAGGTGGAATATATTACTGTTGGCTTTATCACTACATAGTTTATATTACAACAGTTGTGCAAAGCCATTCGTGCGATATCGGCCCGTCGTGGCACTTATCGACATTGCGATCATTACAACGGACGTAATTTTCCAGCACCATCATGGCCAGCCATCCGGCATGCTCACTATTATCAGCGCGGCCATTTGCGGCATGAATCGCCGCGTTATTATGGCAGTAATTTTACAGCCGGCACACGCATGCCGCGGCCGCCATATGTCTGAAGCGCCGACATTTTTTACGCGGCGCAGCGCGCAGCATTTCACAATTTTACTAAACACAAATCGAAGACTTTCTATTTTTGCGCGCAACAATTCAGCACGTGCGCGTCACAAAATACAATCCATGTACATATGCTCCGGGCTATGAAATCCAAGATTATATTTCCAGCGCTTTATTCTTTCACGAAAACGGCAAGCCCGTGGGTAGTAACGCCCTCATCGTTTTGCCGCCGTCATGTTCATCGCCTACGCGACCGCACCATACCCTGCATGCTGCAACAATAAGAATCTCCAATTAATAATGCCCTGCATATGGTGTCTGCATCACGCGGCCGCGGCCCGCCCCACTTTAGCTGGCGGCAATCCGCTCATCCCCCATCATCCACAGGGCATTCAAGCTACTCCTACGCTCCCCGCATCAGCGCATAGCAGCGTTTCATCCCTACGCGGACCGGACACTCTTCCCTAAACGAACGCTTGGCGCTATCTTATTTCTTGTCTCATAATCTATACGCCTACTATGTGTTGATTACCGTGCTGTTATGGGCGGAAGATGGGTTATCCACACGTGGTATTTATTACTCAAACTTTTTTTGCAAATACTGTTGACACAAGCGCTTTGGCGTCATATTATAGGGGTAGCTTCTGAATAAATAAATTGTACAGAAGCCAAAAACAAACAAGAAATCAAAAACTCCACGAAAACAACCACTACTCGCAGGTGGTTGTTTTATTTTGCCAAAAATAGACCGTTCCCGACATAAAAACCACCCGCTTAGTGGGTGGTTTCATCATTCAAATTGGTGGAGCTGCGGGGCACTGCCCCCCGGTCCAAAAGGTAACGGATTATTCGTCTACAAGCATAGTTTGCCTTAAGATTTTAACGACGTGCCGAACTCGAAAACAAACGTAAATATTCGGTTTGTCGCGCGGTGAAATGTCCTTTCCAAAGCGCCGCTTCCGCCCGGAAAGTAAGTGACATGAGTATGACACTTCGCATCGCTATGTCACCTGCCGATGCAAAATGCTCGTCTAAATTAGGCGAGGTTGACAGCAACGCGTGCCGGTGCCGGAGCAAATGCTTGCGCAAATACTGCAGGAACCGTCGCCTTTACTGCCGTTGCAAAGTTTTTTGCAATTAAAAATATACGTGCGTGTATAGGTCGGCTTGCAGAATAACCTGTTAATGTCCTCTTGTCGAAAGCTGAGTCAGCCCCAAACATGAATACCTTTATTATAGCACGATTTGCAGGCAAATTCCACTTATGATTAACTACAAAGCGATATGACGGCGGTTGCAAAGGTATTCTCGGTGGCACCTATTGGGTTTGACGGCCATCTGATAGAGGTGGAGAGCGACGCGACAAAAGGCCTCCCTTCCCTTCAGATCGTCGGGCTTGGCAACAAAGCCATCGACGAAGCGAAAGAGCGCGTTAAAAGCGCCATTGCCAACTCTTTGCTTGAATACCCGGCAAAGCGCATTACGATCAACCTTGCCCCAGCTGAACTGCCGAAAGACGGCACGCATTACGACCTTCCTATCGCCCTCACCATCCTTATTAGCAGTGGCCAGCTACGCCAGCAAGAGTTGGAAAATGCCGCGTTTGCCGGCGAGCTTGCCCTCGATGGCAGCCTGCGGCCTATCAAAGGGGCGATCACCATGGCGGAAATCGCCAAAAAAGCCGGGTTTGCCAGTATTTACCTGCCAAAAGCCAACGTAGCGCAGGCCAGTTTGGTTGGCGGCATCGATATTGTCGGGGTTAGTTCGCTCAAAGAACTCTACCTGCACCTAAAGCAAGAAGTAAAGCTCAGCCCTTTCATATCCAAGAGTACCGCAAAAAGCCACACTTCTCCGGGCTCTCCGGCACTCGACGATATCTACGGCCAGGAACAAGCCAAGCGCGCGCTGATTATCGCCGCGGCCGGGCGCCACAATATCCTCTTTACCGGCTCCCCAGGGGCGGGCAAGACCATGCTGGCTAAAACATTGACCTCGCTGCTCCCTCCTCTTTCGCCGGAAGAGCAGATCGCCGTCACTAAGCTTCATAGCCTTGCCGGCGAGACGATCGACGGGGTCGTAACGTCACGGCCCTTCCGCTCACCCCATCACACGGCTAGCCGGACCGCGCTCGTTGGCGGCGGCACCCGCCCAAAGCCGGGCGAGATAAGCCTCGCTCACCTCGGTGTGCTTTTCCTTGATGAAATGCCCGAATATCCGCGCGCCACGCTTGAATCGCTGCGCCAGCCGCTAGAAGACAAGGCGGTCGCCATCAGCCGCGCCGGCGGCCACGTATCGTACCCGGCAGATTTTATGCTCGTTGCGACCATGAACCCCTGTCCCTGCGGGTTTTACGGCGACGAATCACACGAATGCAGTTGCAGCTCCACGCAAATTCTCGCGTATCAAAAACGCCTTTCCGGCCCGCTTGTCGACCGTATCGACATGGTGGTTTCTGTCTCGCGCGTGCCAAACGCTACCCTCCTTCAGCAAGAGTCGGTGAATAAAAAACAACATTCGTCAGCGTTAAACATAATCACTAAGGCGACGAAAAAACAGCGTGACAGATACAATTCTGGTATTAAAAACAACAGTAATCTCACCAACCAAGAAATTAAAAAGCACCTGGCACTCTCACCCAATGTCCGCCAACTTCTCGCCACGGCCGCCGACCGGCTCAATCTCAGCGCGCGCAGCTATTTCAAGGTCATCAAGGTCGCCCGCACCATTGCCGACCTGGAAAGTGCCGCCACGATAACTACCCAACATATCAGCGAAGCGCTCCAATATCGACAAAACACTTGAACAGCGGTGGCGTATCTGATAGAATAATCAACGAGTAACGCTCAAAATTAGCAGACTCATAGGAGACCAATAATCAACCAATCAATTCGTATCAATGAGGCGATCCGTTCCCCGGAACTCCGAGTTATCGGGTCCGACGGCGAACAGCTCGGCATCATGAGCCGCAACGAAGCGCTCAAACTTGCCGAGGAGGCAGGCGTCGACCTCGTTGAGATATCACCGAATGCCGCGCCGCCCGTTGCTAAAATCGTGGACTGGGGTAAATACCAGTACCAAAAGATGAAAGAGCAACAAAAGAACCGCAAAAGCAGTAAGCAAAGCGAGCTGAAACAGATGCGTTTCGGGCTAAAAATCGGTTCTGGCGACCTCGACATCAAGCTTCGCAAGATCCGAGGGTTCCTAGAGGCCGGACATAAAGTGAGACTCCAAATTTTCTACCGCGGCCGCGAGATGGCCCACAAAGAACTTGGGTACGACATGATTGAAAAGATTATCGCCCTTCTTGAAGATGACGCGATAGTAGAGCAAAAGCCTCAGATGGCTGGTCGCAATCTGAGCATAGTAGTAAGGAGTAAATAATGCCAAAGCTAAAGACCCACAAAGGCACCGCCAAGCGGATGAAGCTTACCAGCACAGGTAAGGTTACCCGCCGCCGCGCATTTGGTGGCCACTTGCTCGCCAAGAAGAGCAAGAGCCGCAAACGTGCCATCAACACCGCCGCAACCGTCACAGGTTCGATGGCGAAAAACGTTAAACGAGCCCTAGGAGTATAGTATGCGAGTAAAACGAGGCGTCACCGCACGCGCAAAGCATAAAAAAGTTCTGAAACTAGCCAAAGGCATGCAGCACAACCGCACGCG
>CBIMUR010000002.1:0-15756 GCA_966247155.1 uncultured bacterium | reverse complement strand
ATACATCTCTACGCCGTATTCGGCCTTGTAGTTATCAACCATGTCGCGGACATTTTCAAGCCCCATTGCCTTCACTTCGCCCTGGCTCACCTCTACCAGCACCGGCGACTGCAGGTTTTGCGCGGCTTTAGCCACGGCAATCAGCGTTTCTTGGTTGTCGATATTGAAAGCACCGACAGCGAACTTTTGCGCACGGGAGCGCTGCATGAGGTGGCGAGCACGAACGGTATTGTCACGAATTTGCTTGATAGATAGGCTCATAGTTTCTCCTTAAAATCCTTGGTGGTAACGCGGTACATCGCTGATAAATTTACGGGCTTCCTCGGCCACCGACAACCCGTCGAGCCGGAAGTACTTCATTAACTCGGCGGGATCGCCGCTCTCGCCGAAACGGTCGCGCATGCCAACGCGGCGCAGTGGCGTTGGTAACTTATCCCCTAGCAGCTCGGCAATCACGCCGCCAAAGCCGCCGGCCACTTGCGCCTCCTCGGCAGTCAGCGCGCGGCCGGTTTTGCGTACGCTGGCTAGGATAGTCTCTTCATCGAGCGGCTTTATGGTTGGTACGTGCAGGACCTCCGCCTGGATGCCACGCTCCTCTAGTTTTTTCGCCGCGACAAGCAGCGGGTGGGTCATCGTGCCCGTCCCCAGCAGCGTAATGTCGTGGCCTTCGCGCAGCACGTATGCCCTGCCTATTTCAAACGGCGATTCTTCCGTACTGAAAATGGGCGTTTTTTCGCGTGCCAGGCGCATGTAGCTTGGCTTGCCGTTTTCCGCGATGGCACGGGTCGCCTTTTCGGCTTCCACCGAGTCGCCCGGCGCAATGACAACCATGTTCGGCAGCACGCGCATTAGTGCGATATCCTCAAGCATCTGGTGAGTGGCACCATCTGGCCCCACGCTGATGCCGGCGTGCGAGCCGATTACCTTGACCGGCATGTCATTCAACGTCACCGTCGTACGTATCTGCTCCCAGTTGCGCCCCGGGCTGAATGCCGCGTAGCTGCTGGTAAACGGAATTTTGCCGGCGCGCGCCAGGCCGCTGGCAACGGTGACCAGGTTTTGCTCGGCGATGCCCATTTCGATGAAACGCTCGGGGAACGCTGCCTTAAAATCGGACATTTTTGTGCTGTCGGTCAGGTCGGCGCACAAGGCGACGATCTTGTCGTTTGCCTCGCCGGCAGCTTTCAGGCCACGGCCAAAGCCAGCACGGATCGGTTCTTGCTCAACGTCTTCGTTGTAGAGGTTCGGGTTTAAAGGATAGTGACTCATTATTGGACATCTCCTGCGGTAATCTTGCCATCGAGGGTGCGTAGTTTCATCAGTGCCTCTTTCGCCTGTTCGGTATTTGGCGGCGTTCCATGCCAGTGGTAGTCGTACTCCATAAAATCGACCCCTTTGCCCGGAATAGTGTGCGTGATAATGGCGCTCGGCTTGTTGGTGATAGCCCGCGCCATACTGGCCGCATCGATAATGCTTTCAATATTGTGGCCGTCAATCTCCTGCACGTGCCAGCCAAAAGCTTCCCACTTGCCACGCAGGTCTTCCAGCGGCATGACGTCTTCCGTCGTACCGTCGATTTGGATATTGTTGCGGTCAATAAAGACGACCAGCTGGGACAATTTGTATTTGCCAGCGAACATGGCCGCTTCCCAGATATTACCTTCGTTCAGCTCGCCGTCGCCCGTTATGGCGTACACCCAGCGGTGCTTGGCATTATCGAGGTACTGCAAGCTATACGCATAGCCCGCCGCCTGGCTGAGACCGCTGCCCAAAGGACCGCTAGTGTTCTCCAGCCCGGGCAGCTTGGTGCGCTCGGGGTGGCCCTGCAAACGGCTGCCGAGCTTTCGAAGGGTCTGCAGCTCTTCCAGTGGAAAATACCCACGCTCGGCCAGCGCCGCGTACTGCACCGGTACCGTGTGGCCGTTACTGAGGAAAAAGAGGTCGCGCTCGGGCCATTCGGGCTGCCTCGGGTCGACGTTCATAATATTGAAATACAACGCCGTCACGATGTCGGCCAGATCCAGCGGGCCGGCGCTATGGCCGCTGCCAGCTTCCTCTAGCATACGGATAATGTCTTTGCGAATGTCATTCGCCTTCTGCTCAAGCTGCGTGATCGTTAATTTTCCACCCACTTGTATCAAAGCCCTCCTGGAAATGCTTATGTCTAAGCCTAGTGTATCACGGTTCTCGCGCAAATGGTACGGCTAACCTTACGGCTCATGCGGAAAGATGCTAGGACTGAGGAGGAATATCCTGGATATCCGTAAAATAGTACGCTAGTGCGGGCGACGTTTGGGCAAGCCGCCCCACCAAGTACCTATACTTTCCCCTTATCCGCGGCGGCATTTCTTCGCCGGTCATAGCCGAGCGCCCCTCCGGTTTGAAAATATACTTGCCTACTTCTGCCTTATCTTCTACAATTTTGCTCCCTGAATAGTCCGTTATAAAACTCGTACCATAGTAGGCGCTTCCGCGTTGCGCTCTCATCTCGACCGCCGCTTTCTTCGTGTCGGCGTATGATACCGGGTCGTTTTTACCATACTTCACTGATGGCGCATTGAAATGTGCGTAGCCAGAATCACGGGACCATATTTTACTGCCACCACATCCGGCAGCGTCCGTAAGATGCATCATCTCATGCGCGATCGTATCCTCATCAGCATTAGAAATATTCAAAAGCATCGTACTATCAGGGAAACCGATCACCGCGCCCGCGAATTTAGAATCTTCCCCTGAAAAGAGGAGAATCTTTTCCAGTCCCGCGAGATCGCGCACGAACTCGTCCGGATACGCACTGAACGTACGCATAAGCTTCCTCAGGAGCGACTTCATCCCATATGATTCACGTTCGTCGCTGGTAACGACCTGGAACTTATCCTTCCTCGCCTCATCGTTCAGTTCGTCCGGAACGACGACTTCAACCCCAAAATGAGAAAAGTAGGCATTCACTTGTTCCAAGTATTCAGCAAATGACGGCTCTTCGCCACCAGCCCCTGGCCGCAGGCTGTCCAGTGCCTCCATGTACGGGCGCATGTCATGGACCACCTGGCCATACATATCCGCCGCTCTCTCATATTTATGAAATTCTGCCGCGTCCGTTTCAGCTTCCGTTACGGCATATGCCTCCTCTGGCTCAACCCCATGTTCCCAGTCCCACAGCCGCTGCTGGGAAAATGCGCCGCCGTGCGCAATAAGCTTCCGTGCCAGCTTCAGCGCGCCCGGCTCTACCTTCGGACATTCATTGGTATACCTGCCGACAAGATTGAATACCATCGGCTCTGGCGGCAAGTTAAGACCACGCTGCGATTCCGCCGTCGTCGTATCATCGATTCTCTCCACCGCGTGGTCATACTGCACGCGCCTAAAAACGTCTGGATTGAAGGCTTGGGTAGCGGCGAGCACCGTCAAACCTATCGCTGCGCCAGCTAGCCCGCATCGCCTACGGGCCTTTCTGTCGTCATATGCGTACTCTGGCGGCTTCCTAAAGGGTCGCGATTTTTCTGCGCGGTTCATTATCGCGCATACTATAACATACTTGAATATATTTATCAACTATCTAGATGACGCCGTGCTTGTTGATTTCGTTTACCAGGGCATCGTACGTCGCCTTCGGGTCGTCAGCTTTTGCCAGCGTGCCGCCCACATTCAGCAGGTCGACGCCGCCCTGCGACAAGCTGTAGGCGTTCTCGATGTTGACGCCGCCATCCCAGCCGATCTCAACACCCTTGTTGATGTTGCGGATGAGGCGGATTTTTTCCAGCTGGATGAGATTGGCCGTGCCGCCGTAATGCCCGAGGTTACCGGTAAAAATCATGACATGGTCGGCCACCTGGATAGCCGGAGCGACCGTGTTGGGCACAGTAGAACGCTGCAGTGCCACCCCAGCTTTTATACCGAATTTCTTGACATGCTGCAGCACCGGCACAAGGTCTTCGCTTACCTCGGCGTGAAAGATAATCATGCCCGGCTTGAGGCTGATAAGCGTTTCCAAGTGCTCGCTGGGGCGGGCCACCATGGCGTGAATATCGACCGTCCACTCCTGGGGCCACCATACCTGTGCGGCACCCACAGTAAACGACGGGGCGAATTCGCCGTCGCAAATATCAATGTGAACATGGTCGACAAACGTGTGGACGCGTTCGATTTGCGCCTTGTATTCGTCTGGCGTTTCAGCAAGGATAGCAGGGACAATCGTACTCATGGCTATATCTCGTCAATCTGGGCGTTGCGGCGTTTGTAGCGGGCGGCACCGGCAAACGGCGTCGTGAGCCACGTATCGAGAATGTCTTTCCATTCTTTTTCGTCGTTTTGCAGCACGCGCGACGGCAGGCAGAGAATATTGCTGTCGTTGTCGTTGCGCGTCATCCGCGCTTCGTAGGCATCCCAGATAACGCTGGCCCGGATACCGCGGAAACGGTTGGCTGCCATGCACATGCCCTGGCCGCCGCCGCATATCAGGATGCCGCGCGGGTCTTTACTGTCGTCGCCCAGCACTTTCAGCGCGGCCATCTGCGCGAACTCGGGAAAATCGTCGTTCGGGTCAAGCTCCTTGCCGCTTACGTCTTCTACTTCATATCCGCGTTTTGCTAAATACGCAAAGATTTGCTCTTTCAAAGCAAACCCCTGGTGATCGGCGCCTAGGTAAATCTTCATGGTTTAAGTATAAGCATTTTTACCTGAAAACAAAAGCGCCCCGCGGTATTTTGCGGGGCGCCACTCGGTTATTGAAGCGCGCGGCCGGCGTCGGCAACTAGCTCGACCAGACGGTTGCTGTACCCCCATTCGTTGTCGTACCAGGCCACCACCTTGATAAGGTTGCCATCGACGACGTTGGTAAGGTTGAGGTCGACGATCGAACTGTGGCTGTTACCCTTGAAGTCGCTGCTGACCAGCTCTTCTTCGGTCACATCCAAGATGCCCTGGTAAAACGGCTGCTGCGCCGCCTCCTTGAAGACGGTGTTGATTTCCTCAATCGTCGTATCGCGTTTTACCAGCACCGCGAAATCGCTCATACTGACCACTGGGGTGGGAACGCGTACGCTGAGGCCGCCGAATTTATTCTCAAGCGCCGGAAGCGCCTTTGCGGCCGCGATGCTGGCGCCCGTGGTCGTCGGGACGATATTTTCAGCCGCCGCGCGGGCCTCGCGCAGGTTTTTAGCCGGCGCGTCCTGCAGGCGCTGGCTGGCCGTGTA
The DNA here is from genome assembly GCA_966247155.1 of uncultured bacterium. Classification (GTDB taxonomy): domain Bacteria; phylum Patescibacteriota; class Saccharimonadia; order Saccharimonadales; family Saccharimonadaceae; genus CAMLDM01. The sequence continues at coordinate 10,564 of CBIMUR010000002.1, read as the reverse complement.
GCTGTGCACGGTGGTCATCATGGCCTTTTCAATGCCGAAGTGGCTTTCCAGTACGGCCATCACCGGAGTGATACAGTTGGTCGTACAGCTGGCGTTGCTTACGACTTCGGTTGACGTTTCAATTTTGTCTTCGTTCACGCCCAGTACGATCGTATCAGCGCCCTCGCCTTTGGCCGGTGCCGAAATGACGACTTTCTTCGCGCCGCCGCCGTCGATGTGGGCACGTGCCAGCTCTGGCTTCACGAAAAAGCCGGTGCTTTCAATCACCACGTCCACGTTGTGGTCGCGCCATGGCAAGTTGGCCGGATCTTTCTCGGCGAGCACGGCGATGTGCTGCCCGTTCACGATAATTCCCGTGTCGTCAAAGCCGACCTCGTGCTGGTAGGTGCCGTACGACGAGTCGTGCTTTAGCAGGTACGCCAGCGTTTTCGTATCGGTAAGGTCGTTGATCGCGACGATATTGAGGTCGCTCCGCTCAAACGCGATTTTGAAGGCATTGCGGCCGATGCGGCCGAACCCGTTGATCGCAACGTTGACTTGGCTCATGAAATTTCACTCCTTTAGGTAAGCTTTAGCATTTCGCCCTTTATTATATACCTTTTCTTTCATCTCTGTAAAACATTGACTTATACCATAAAAAATGTTAGAGTAAACGCGATGGCCACACAGGGTGACCAAAGTTAGAAGGGAGGTGCCGCGTGAGCGGTGCCGAGATCGTTTACATCGTCAACGGTGGATACGGCGGCAGCAAAAATGCGTACCAGGCCTTGTGTGCGCTGCTACACCGAATCACCGGTGGCAAGAAGATTTTCTTCGCCGAGTCCCTCCGCGAGGGACAGCCGCAACGCAAGTACTGGCGCAACCCCTGCATCGCACCCTATGCGATGCAGGCGGCGCACATCGCCGACTTCATCCAGGAACTCAAAGACCAGGGTGAAATCAGCCCAGACGCCCAGGTTCACCTCGTCGCCCACTCCAAGGGTGGTCCCGAGGCGCTCCTAGCCGCCGTCCGGTCCGGCAGAGAGCTAGGCATCACGGAGGTCATTCTGCTATGCACGGCCGGTCTCCACCGCGAGTGGACGGCCTGGCTGGGACTGAAGATTCTCTGGATGATCCTACATGATGTCACCACTAGCCACGAGGGACGGAATTATTGGCGCCATTCGGGGCCGTACTTCTTCCCGTTCCGGCGGACGTGGCGCAGCTTGCGGGAAGCCTGGTGCATCAGCCACCAGGCCATCGCCCCGCAACTGATCGCAACGCTGCGAAACCGCGGCATCAGCGTGAAGGCCGGTTTCTCGAAGGGCGACCACGTCTTCTCGTACAAGAAAGACTGGCGCATCGCAGAGCAATGCGGCGCCGAGTGCTTCAACGTCCCCGAGGAGACGGGACACAACCCTCAGAAGAACCCGTCGAAGCTGGAGGCCGCTTTCAAGACTGCCGGCATCCTCCCCTCTTAAACCCCCGAAAGGAGGCCACCCGCAGCGGAGCCCCTTCGGGGGTTTCGCATGTCCTGGTATACTAATAATACACATGACCAAACGCGACGTCCTAGCCCACGCCAAGCCGCATTACGAGGAAAACCAGCTCCTCGACCTCGACCACGCCATCGATTTCGCGACCAGCGCGCACGAAGGCCAGAAGCGCAAAAGCGGCGAGCCGTTCATCACCCACCCGCTCGCCGTGGCTGATACCTTGGTTGAATGGGGCATGGATATCGACACGGTACTGGCGGGCGTGCTGCACGACACGGTGGAGGACACCGACGCCACGCTGGATACGATCGAAAACTTATTTGGCCGCGACGTCGCCTTTTTAGTTGATGGCGTGACCAAAGTCTCGCAGGCCCGCGCCGGCATGCGCAACCTTGAAAGTTACCTGCCGCAAACCAAAGACAACCTCTCGAAGCTGCTGATTGCCGTCGGGCAAGACGTACGCGTTATTATCATCAAGCTGGCCGACCGCCTCCACAACCTACAAACGCTACAGCACATGCCGCCGGAAAAACAGCAAAAAATCGCCCGCGAGAGCCTGGAAGTCTTCGCGCCGATGGCCGACCGCCTGGGTATGGGCCGCGTGCGCATGCAAATAGAGGAAATCGCCTTTAGCTACCTCGACCCAAAAGAATACCGGCGGCTCGAAAACGTCATGAAAAAACGCCTAGGCAAAAGCACGCGCAAGCTTGGCATCGTGCGCCAGGAAGTAGAACGCGAACTGAAACGGCAGCATATCGAGTCGGAGGTCAACGGCCGCGTCAAAAGCATTTACAGCCTCTACAAAAAGCTGAAAAAGGTTGATGGCAACATCGACGACATCTACGACCTGATGGCGCTGCGCATCATCGTGGAGAACAAAGAGGACTGTTACAAGGTACTGGGCATTTTGCACTCCCTCTATCAGCCGATGATCGCCCGCATCAAGGACTACATTGCCACGCCGAAACCAAACGGCTACCAAAGTTTGCATACCACCGTTATCACGCCCAGCAAGCAGATCATTGAGTTCCAGATCCGCACGCAGGACATGCATGAGTATGCCGAGCGCGGGTTGGCGGCCAGCTTCCACTACCACGAGCAAAAAGATTCGAAAAACTACATGAAGAAGAAGCAGCCGGCCTCACAGCTGCCGGCGCAGCTGCAATGGATTACGCAGCTGCAAGAGATTGCCTCGCGCCTGGGGTCGGGTGACGAAATTTCCCAGGACCAGCTGAATATCGACCTGTTTGGCAGCCGCATTTTCGTCTATTCGCCAAAAGGTGACATTTACAACCTGCCCGAAGGCGCGCTGCCGCTCGATTTTGCCTACCTCGTACACAGCGACATCGGCAAGCACGCGTACAGTTTCAGAGTGAACGGCGCCATCCACGCCTTTGACAAGCCGCTGCAAAACGGCGATGTAGTCGAGGTAGTCACCCGCAAGCTTTCCACGCCGAAGCAGGCGTGGCTCGAGCTAGTCACTACCAACCACGCGCGCGAAAAGCTCCGCTCGCAGCTAAAAAAGCTGGAGATCATCCAAACGATCAGCGGCGCCGCCAACGTCATAAAGCAAAAGGCAATGCGCAAGAAAAAATAACCCGGCAGTTCGGGTTATTTTTCTTTGGGCCGTATTATTTTTCGTTCCAGCGCGTGACCGATTCGCGAATGACTTCTTTCGCTTCCTCGATGTCGCCCCAGCTCTTCACTGCTGTGGTACCTGGTTTTTTCAGGTCCTTGTAGTGGTTAAAGTGGAACTCGATCTGCTTGATCAGCTGCTTTGGCAAGTCTTCAAGGCTGCCATACGCGTTGCCCGTGTTGCGGTCGTCGGCAGGCACGGCAACGATCTTGTCGTCTACTTCGCCGTCGTCCTCAAACTTCATAACGCCAATGATTTTCGCTTCCAGGAAAATGCCAGTCGGCAGCGGCTCGTCGGTGACCAGCAGCACGTCGAGTTCGTCGCCGTCCTCGTCGAGCGTCTGCGGGATAAAGCCGTAGTTGGTCGGCTTGGCAAACACGGCCGGCTCGACGCGGTCGAGCTGCATGACCGCCAGCTCGCGGTTCCATTCGATCTTGTGCATGCTCCCCTGCGGGATCTCTACCACTACGTTGACACTACCGGCATCAATGTCGCCAGGTGTCAGAATTTTATTGAAATCAGCCATACGTGCCTCCGTTCGTTAACTGTCGCTATTGTAGCAAATTTGGTATACTAAGGGCAATTATGTTAGTCATCGGACACCGTGGAGCTGCCGGGCTTGCGCCTGAGAACAGCATAGAAGCCCTGCGTGCCGGGATGGAAGCGGGCGCCGATATTCTCGAGTTCGACGTGCGGCTGACCAAAGACAAAATCCCCGTACTCACCCACGATTTCCATACGCTGCGCACCCACCACGACGCGACGATCATATCACACCACACGCTTCAGGAGCTACAGGAACGTACTAAAGCGCGCCCTATCGTGCCGCTGGCCGAGGTGCTCGATGAGTTTTTCGGACATGTCATTCTTAATATAGAAATAAAAGGCCGTGGCACCGGCAAGGTAGTAGCGCAGCTGCTGAAAGAGCGGTACGTAAAAAGCAGAGAAGATTGGGACAACGTGCTATTCTCATCATTCCGCGGACTGGAGCTCGTCGCTATTCGCAAGATAAGCAAAGCGGCGAAACTGGCGCTATTGCATAGCGAGAACCCGTTTATTTTCGTTGCCTACCACCGCACCCTGCAACTTACTGCCGTTGGGTTTCACCGTTTGTATGTTAACCGTTTTGCGCTGGAAATCGCCAAGCGGGCAGAGATTTTTACCTACGCCTATACGGTCAACCGGCCCGGCACCGCGCTGATGCTGGCACAAAAAGGACTGGACGGCGTTGTTACTGACCGTCCAGACATTATCCTCAAAGAAATCGCGAAAAACAGCGGTTAAACCGCTAGTTTCTGGCCATCCAGGTACTCGCGGATAGACAGCGCCGCGGTCGCGCCTTCGCCCACTGCGCTGGCGATCTGCATGGTCGCGCCGCTTCGCACGTCGCCGCTGGCAAACACGCCGGGCATGCTGGTTTGCAGGTGCGCGTCGGTCTTGATGAGCCCCTGCTCGTCCAACTCGATGCCACTGCCAGCCAGGAACTGCGTGTTCGGTTTGAGCCCGACGAAAATAAACACGCCGTCGGTCGCGAAGGTGGTTTTCTCGCCGTTTTTCGTGGCTTTTACTTCTGCCACTTTGCCATCAAGCGCCACGATTTCATCTGTCGTCGTGCCAAGGTGCACGGTAATCTTGCCCTCATCGATGTATTTTTGCAGGTCGCGCTGCAGCACTTCGCTAGCCTTGATGGTACTGCGGACCAAAAGGTCGATGTGGGTCGTAAAGCGCGTCAGGAAGATGGCTTCTTGCACCGCCGAGTTGCCGCCGCCGACTACCACGAGTTTTTTATCGCGGTAAAACGCGCCGTCGCACGTGGCACAGTAGTGGACGCCGCGGCCATAGTATTCTGCCTCGCCAGGCACGCCAATTTTATTGTAGTCGCTGCCAGTGGCAATCAGCACGGCGCGCGCCTTCACTTCGTTACCGTCTATCACCACGGTTTTTACGTCGCCGTCATCGCGTACCGCCGATACGTCGCCAAACTCAATATGGGCGCCGAAGCGCTCGGCCTGCTTTTCCAGCTGGTCGGCAAGCTGCATGCCGGGAATGCCGTCGGGAAAGCCCGGGTAGTTATCGACTTGGTCGGTAATGGCTGCCAGGCCGCCGATCACGCCTTTTTCGTATAGTACCGTATCGATATCCTCACGGGTAGTATACACCGCGGCGGCGAGGGCGCTTGGGCCGGCGCCGATCATAACGACATCTCTGATTTTCTCTTCCATCATCTTCCTTATGTTACTTTACTTTGTATAGTACTATTGTACTACGAACCGGAGGCTATGTGTGACCGTCCACGATACACGCAGCAAATAATTACTGTAGCCCGTTCTGGCTGTAGTAGTTGAGCAGTTCTTCCGGCATTTCCGGTTGCGGGATCTCTTTTGGCGTCGGGATGATCATAACGACGAATTTCAACGGCGTATTCGGCGGAATTTTGTCGCCGCTCCCTTGCTCGCCATATGCTTGGTCGGACGGAATGGTCAGCTCGCGCACGCCGCCAACCTTCATGCCTTCCACCCCTTTGGTCCAGCCCTCTATCACGCCGCCCGGCGACGCGGTGAACGGCGCTTTCAGCTTCTTGCCGTCGATTGAGCCGTCAAAGACTTCTCCGTCTGGGTTCCAGCCAATGTAATACGCCGTAAATGTCGCGTCTTTGCCAAGCTTTTTGCCGTCGCCCTCCTTCAGGTCTTTCTTTTCTAGCTTTTTTACGCCGTCGCGGTCAAATTTGGCCGGGCGGTCTTCGTATTTGCTAAAATCGTCGTAGTATTTTTTAGACAGTTCCGCCGCCTGCGCGTCAACTTTTTTCTGGTACGCGTCGGTATCCTTTTTGTATTTTGCCGTCAGCTCGTCGATACGAGACTGAGTGGCAGCCTCGTTTTTATTTGCCAAAACAATAACCGCGAACGAGCCGATCGTCCCGATTGTCATTACGACCGCAATAATCCAAATACCTATGCGCTGACTTCTTGGTGTCGCCATATACCTATCCCTCTCTCAATTACTTGCCCTAGTATACCAGACCAGGCGGGTTATTTCGAGGGTTGCGTTTCAGTATCAAGCAGTTGCGGGTCGTCGTCGGCTTTCACCATGGACGCCCGCCAAACGCCCAGCGCCTGCCCAAGCGGCAGAATGTCGTGGTAGCCAATAAAATCTGCCGCGCGCCGCAGCAAAGACGCCAGCCATCCGTACAAGCGGAGACCTTTCCACTCGAACACCGCCCAGTTGTTACCCACCGGCACCACGACCGGCGGCATGACGGCCTTGTATTTTTTCGGCTGCTGGCAACGGGCTTCGCGCCTGATGTTTTTTGCAACGAATATCGCGTCGTGCAGCGCCGTCTGCGCCAGGCCCGAGTACGGCGTCGCGGCATTGTCGCCAATTACGTAGACGTCTTCAGAGGCGCGCATGTATTCATCTACCTCTACCTTGCCGCGCGGGGCAAGCGTGAATTCGGCAGCATTCTCTTTATAGAACGGATGGTTCGCCACGCCCGACGTCCAAATGACCGTCTGGCTTTTGATCGGCTGGCCGCTTACCATGATCTCGTCGGCCGTCTCGCGCTCAACGGCTTTGTCGAGCATGACATTCACGCCGAGTTGCTCAAGCCGCTTCTTCACCCGGGCGCTTACCTTCTCGCTCATCCTCGGCAAAACGCGCGGCGCCGCCTCAATAAGGTCGATCTGGATCTTCGTCTCGGATACGTCGTGGCATTTGCACAAATAACGCAGGTACGACCCCAGCGCCGCAGCAAGCTCCACCCCAGTAGGGCCGGCACCTACCACGACGTAGTGCCTATCGACCATATGCCGCTCGGCAATATCCTGGTAAAGGTGCCGCTTCAGGCGCTGGATTTCCTCTAGCGATTTGATACCGAACGCATACGTGTCGAGCCCCTCGATACCAAAGTACGTCGTGACCGAGCCAAGCGCCAAGATACATTTGTCGTAGCCGTAGTCCGTCCCAGATTTGCCAGTGGCTTTTTTCGCCTTGCTGTCGATTTTCGTCACTGCGTCCAGCTGGAACGTAATGTTTTTCCGGCCGTCTAAAATCTGCCGTATCGGCACCCATGACTCCAGGTGGCTACGGCCGGTCGCCGCGCCGTACAGTGCCGGGTAATACTGGAAATCCGGTTTGTCGCTAATAAGCGTCACTTGGTTCTTGGCATCCTTCGCCAACTCGAGCGCCGCTTTTACGCCGCCAAACCCGCCACCTACGATCACAATGTTCATTTTGTCGTCCTTATTTCTCTTCTTTTAGGTTGGTTACGCAGCGCGTTCTGCCGCCATCAGCTTGCGCCGTGCCGCCAGCGCGATGGCCGTCACGATAGCCAGGTACGCGACACCCGTCACGCATGCCTGCGCCATATGCGCTGGGGCGCTCATCACCAGATACGAGCCGCTCGCCAGCGTCAGCGCCATCAGCCCATACGCAACGCGCAACTTCCCCCGCGACGGCGAAACGTAAGCCAGCGTCGTTAAACCAATACTTGTAAGTGCGATAAATACGTGAAGCATAACTGTCATAGCCATAGTATACACGTTTTACGGCAACCATGCATCTATAGAAATCATAAGGCAAAATACCAGCAGGATGACTAGCGAGAAACGGAACATTTTCCGTGCCCAAGCATCGGCGTCTGGGGCGCGCAAACCATTTGCCGCCAGCCGCAGCCAGTACGCGCCGAGCAGCGCCATTACCACGAAATACGTCACTCCCGTGTAGGTAAATACCGTCAGCAGTAACGTCGAAACGACAAACGCCAACGTATAAAAGAAAATATGAACGCGCGTTTTGTCTATACCTTTTACGACCGAAATGACCGGCACGCCGGCGGCCTTGTACTCCTTTTGACGATAGATGGCTATCGAGTAAAACTCGGGCATCTGCCACAAGAACAGCACGGCAAATACCAGCACCGCGCCCAGGTCGATAGCGCCAGTCACCGCAACGTACCCTGCCAAAACCGGCACGGCCCCGGAAATACTGCCTACTAGCGTGCCGTAGTAAGAAAGCCGTTTGGAAAGCATGCCATATAGCACCACGTAGTCCACGAACCCCACGATACCAATTGCCACCACCAGCCAGTTCGTATAAGCAGTCAGGATCACCAAGCCAGCCACGCCCAGCAAAACAGAAAGAATAACCGCGCGGCTTCCCTTCACCTTTCCGGCGACGATAGCGCGGGTTTTCGTGCGTGCCATTTTACTGTCGATATCTTGGTCGAGGTAGTTATTGAGCGCACAGGCGCTTGCGATAATACACGTTGACCCTGCCGTCAGCGCTACAAACAACCACCAGTCAATGCGCCCTTGGCTGGCCAGCAAAAAGCCCGCCACCGCCGTAATGGCATTGCCGTACAGCACGCCTGGTTTTACCAGTGAATAGTAATCTTTGAACGTTGCCACGCGCTAGAACCCTTTGTTGCTTTCTTTCCGCATGTACTCGTTCATCTGCTCGGGCGTCATCTGCATATTGTAGTTCATATTATGCATAATCCATAACGAGCCGGCCACCACGATAACGAGGATCATCAGGGTAAATAATACTGCCGTGAGGTTCCAGCTGCCCCGCTTTTTGCCCAGATGCAAGAAAAACACCAGCTGCACCAAAAGCTGCACGACGGCAAGCCCCATGATCATCCCGGTCAGCGCCGCGCCGTCCAGCCAGCGGTCAACGACCGCGAAATACGCCACGATCGTCAGCGCCACGGCCAGCGCGAAGCCGACGCTGTAGCCCATCATACTGCGTGCCAGTGCCTCGTTTTTCTCTTCTTGAACCGCCATGTTACGCTACCCCCATAAGATACACGATAGTAAAAATGAAAATCCAGATGATATCCAGGAAATGCCAGAACATACTGAACATTCCCAGCCGCCGCGTTACGCCCGCCGTAAACCCGCGCCGCAGCACTTGCACCGCCATGACCGCCAACCACAAAAGGCCGATAGTAATGTGCAGCCCGTGCGTACCAACCAGCGTAAAGAACGCCGAAAGGAAGGCGCTCGCCTGCCAGCTATGCCCTTCATTCGCCAAATGATAGAACTCGCTTAGCTCTACCGCCAGAAAGGCCGCGCCAAACATGAAGGTAATAGCAAGCAGCCCCAGCACCAAGCGCTTGCTGCCAGCCCGCGCCGCCAAAACGGCAAGCCCGCATGTAAAACTACTGGCAAGCAGGAAGAGCGTTTCAGCCAGTACCATCGGCATGTCGAACAGGTCGCTGCCGCCCGGACCGCCATACGTATTGTGCCGCAGCACTATGTAGGTAGCAAATAGCGATGCGAACAGTACGCAGTCGGTCATCAGGTATATCCAGAAGCCGAGCAGCCTCGTTTCGCGCTCTTCCCTGTGTTCGTTTGCAATCACGTTTTCTGCCGCACTCATGCTGCCTGCCCTTTCTCGCGGTATACGGCGTCCATCCGCCTGATCTCATCTGCCGTTATGATGTATTCGGTATCGTCATTGCCGCCCCGGACGATCAGGCAAACGACCACGCCAAGCATCCCTAATGCGGCCAACCACCACATATGCCATATCAGCCCGAAGGCGAACAGGAAAGCGAGCAAGGCGATAATTAGGCCAAGGCCGCTGTTTTTAGGCAGCTTAAAGTCCACGTATTTCGGCGCTTTTTGCATGTGGCCAAGCTTTCTCTCCCGCTTTAGCTCCCAGTACGGGTCACGTGTGGTCACCTCGGGTAATACCGCAAAGTTATAAAACGGCGCAGGCGACGGAACCGACCACTCAAGCGTCCGGCCGTTCCATGGGTCGCCAGTGGTATCAGCATTCTTTTTACGCTGCCAAATGCTCACGCCCAGCTGCAACAGCTGGAAACCGACGCCCAGCGCAATAATCATCACGCCGATGCCCGCCACGATAAACAGCGGCTGCCAACTAGGGTCATCGTAATGGTCGAGACGGCGCACCGCGCCCATGAACCCAAGGGCGTACAGCGGCAAGAACGCCACCATGAAACCAACCATCCAGCACCACGCGGCGCACTTGCCCAGGAACTCATTCAGCGTGAAGCCGAAGATTTTCGGGAACCAGTACGTCAGGCCAGCAAAATAACCGAACACCACGCCGCCAATGATGACATTGTGGAAGTGCGCCACCAAAAACAGGCTGTTGTGCACCTGGAAATCGATTGCTGGCACGGCCATCAGCACGCCCGTTACGCCACCAAGAGTAAAGGTCACGACAAACCCCATAAACCATACCATCGGCGACTTGAAACGGATTTTGCCGCCGTACATCGTGAACAGCCAGTTGAATACCTTCACGCCAGTTGGAATAGCGATAATCATCGTGGTGATACCAAAGAACGCATTGACGTTCGCGCCCGCGCCCATCGTAAAGAAGTGGTGCAGCCAGACGATAAACGACAAGAAGGTAATGCCAAAGAGCGCGCCGACCATCGTTTTGTAACCAAACAGGTACTTTTGCGAATACGTCGCCA
>CBIMUR010000001.1:0-19583 GCA_966247155.1 uncultured bacterium | reverse complement strand
GGTCCTGCATGACTGCCAGCGTCTCGTCTTTACTTGCCGCGCCCACGCTTATGCGGTTGAGCGCGTTGATGAGCGCCGGGTTGCGCTGGCCAATCTGCAGGTAGCGCTGCTCGTCCATGGTCAGGATAATGCGCAGGTTGCCGGCTTCGAGAATGGGCAGCAGCACGTTCGTCAGGTCGACCGACCCCACGCCCTCCTCGAAAAACAACTGCGCGTCATCGAGGCAAATGATGATGTTTTTCGCGCTGTACGCCTCGCCCAGCACTTGCATCCCCAGGTTTTCCAGCTCGCCGCGGCCCGGCGCTGCCGCGATCAGTGCCGACGAATCCAGTATGAATACCTGGCGGAACTTCAAACTCTCCGGCAGCTTTGCCGTGGCGTCTAGCAGCCGCTCGGCAAAGGCGTGTATGATGGTCGTTTTTCCTACCCCGGCCGGACCCACCAGCGCCACGTTTTGCCGCCCGGCATCGCCGAACGTGCTAACGAGCTGGTCGAGAGCCTGCGTATGCGCTTCGAGGTCGGCGGAAAGCAGCCCGCCGCGCGCGACCTGCTCGCTGATGTTCTGCCCAAAACGCGTTAGCAGCGGAATATAGCCAAACGACCAGTCGCGCGCGATCCCGCCCGTCCGCCGCGGCTTCGAGTGCTGGGCCACCAGTTCGCGGATGTGCCGCTGCCACTGGACGCCGCGCATCAGGTCGTCGTTGTCGAGTTTCATGTGTGCCAAGAGACTTTCGTAATCGGGAAACGCATGAAAAAGCGCCACCACCAGCACGCTGCCGGTGATATGCTCGAGGCCGGCCAGTTCGCGTACCTCCAGCGCCTCTCGCCACACCGTTGGCGTCTCATTGGCATCTTCCGAAGAAATGTCTTGCAAAAATTTCGCGCCTATCCCCATGCGCGCGCCAAAAAACTGGCCGCTGGAGACCCGGCCCACCGCCGTGGCGATGTCGCGCGGAGTAGGGTTTTTCGGCAGCTGACCTAAAATATCAGCAGAAAGGAGGTCATCGATAGTACGCGGATTTTTCGGGCTGGCCAGATGCTTGAGGTCGTGGTTGAACCACTGGAAAAGCATCCACGGCACCGCCGCCAAGCCCACTACCACCCAGCCGATTGCCATACCCAGCACGACAAGACTGCCCCCCGCAACTAGCAAAAGCACGGCAATGACCGGAAGCAACCGCTCCCAAACGCCACGCAGCGACTGGCCTATCCGGGCTTTTTGCGCCCGCGGGCTGTCGTAATTGAACGTTATAGGCTCCATGGCACCCACCCCGCCACAAACAGTACGATACCAATGAGAGGCAAAATCGGCACGAAGGCCCACGTCACGACCATCACCGCGCCAAACGCCGCGTGCAGCGCAATGGCCGCCAGCCCCACGACAATCACCACCAGCCGAATCATCGCGCCGATAATCCGCGAAATCAGCCGGTCAAAAAACGCCCGCATTTGCACGCCCAGCGGCCCGCGCACCTTGCCTGCCGATATCTGCCGGTACGGCGAGAAGAGTGTCCGCAGCAGCAGGCCGATCGAAAAGTAATCCATGGTTCCGGCCAGTTTTTCACTGAGGCGCACGGCGCGCTGCCGCCACCCCTGCCCGTACCACCAGCCCAGGATTCCTATGATAAACATAACCCTATTGTATCGCACCATTGCCCTTTACGCCATTCGCCAAAGACTTACATTTTTATAAAAAACGTATTGACAAATAATCAATATATATATGCTGGTTTTTGAAGCAAGGCAGATTGTCTTGCCTGGCGCAGTGGTTTGCGCACTACCCGAAAGGGGGAGTCAGCATGGGCTGACTCTACGACCGCAACCTCGACGACGGCAACGGCGAGGTGAAGGAGACCGAGCTGCCGCTCGACGGGTCGCCGACCCACGTGTCGCAGTTCGACCGGGAGAACAACACCCGGTACTCCTGGGACACCGACGGCAACGACGAGAACTCCCGGGAGAACCTCCACTTCACCGACCAGAACGTCGGCAAGCACGACCCGCGCCGTCACTGAGGCGGCTACCGGCTTAGCCGGTCGGTAAATCAGTGAAACGGCAGACCTGGACACGTCTGCCTGCCGCAAGGTAAACAAAAACTGTCCTCTTATCATTTATAATAATAGATACCATGAACAACGACGCACAAAAGCTTGAAGCAATTATCGCCCGGGAAATTATGGATCTAGGCAAAGAATATAGCACCGATCCAAGCATCCTTGAATCTCTCAGTGAGATTTGTTTTACGTTCGGTAGATTCTTAGAAGCAACTGACCAGTCCGAAAAATCAATGGTTGATTGGGATGCTATTTTTAGTGCATACGACCAAGCATATACTCGCCTGAATAAGGGGCACCTCCCCGCTAGTATCTCTCTTGAAAAGGAATATCGAAAAGCAATAGGAATCATTAATGGGTAGTGGGTGCTAGTAACAATTAAACATCACTAGCCTGCCTGCAGGCTATCCCCCGATATAGTATAATGAAACACATATGCTTAATCGGTACACCGTTCTGCTCGGCAAAGCAGTAAAAAAGATCGCCCGGATGCGCGGCGGCGGGTCGGCCCTGCCCGGGCTTTTCGTTGAAAAAATCGACCCGGATTTCATACAGCGCACCTTGGCACAACTGCCGGAAGGAGTGGTAGTAGTCAGCGGCACCAACGGCAAAACCACCACTACCAAAATGGTCGTGGAACTGCTGGAAAGCCAAGGCCTGCGCGTCTTTACCAACCGCACCGGCAGCAACTTTACGCGTGGCGTGGCGGCGGCACTTTTGGGCGAAGTAGACAATAAGGGGAAACTGGATGCCGACATTGCCGTGCTGGAGCTCGACGAAGCGCACGCCGTGCATTTCGTAAAGGCCGTGCCGCCGCGCTACAGCCTGTTGCTCAACGTCATGCGCGACCAGCTGGATAGGTTCGGCGAAATCGACGCCACCGCCAAAATGCTGGCGCAAATAGCCGGTGCCACCAGCGACACGGTAGTACTGAACCGCGAGGATCCGCGCGTCGCGGCTATCGCGGTGCGGCTTTCCGGCCAAAAAGTTTCGTATTTCGGCCTCGCGCCCGAACTTACAAAGCTCTTCCCTAGCGACGACGATATGCGCGGCAAAATGGCGGCAAAATTGCAAAAGCTCCCGTCCGACGTAACGCTTGAAAAGCTGGAGGGCGCCACGGCGCAATTTATATTTGGCGGCAAAAAAATTACCACTACGCTTGAACTTCAAGGCATTTACAACGTCTACAACGCGGCGGCGGCCCTGGCGCTTACCCGCGTTATCGTTGGCGAAAAACTCAATGAGAGCAAGCTCATCAACGCGCTTTCCCGCGTGGAGCCGGCGTTTGGCCGCGGCGAAACGCTCACTATCGGCGGGCAGCCGCTTGAGCTCGTATTGGTCAAAAATCCGAGTGGCTTCCGCCTTAGCTTGGCATCATTCAAACCTGAAGGTTTCGCCATCATGGTCGCCATCAATGACAACTATGCCGACGGCCGCGACATGTCGTGGCTATGGGACGTGGAGTTCGGCAGCCTGAAAGAAGGCGGCGTGGCAGAAGTTGCCGGCATCCGTGCCTACGACATGGCACTGCGCTTGCAGTACGACGACGTGACCGTTTCGCATGTCGAGCCGGATTTGGCCGCGGCGCTACAGCATTTTATTACCAGCGCCGGCACGCAGCCCAAACGTATTTTCTGCACGTACACCGCCATGCTGGCCTTGCGGCGTGAGCTTGCCAAAATGACCGAGGTGGAGACGATTTCATGAACAAAAAAGAACTTACCATTTTACAGCTGTACCCGCGCGATATGAATATTTACGGTGACTGGGGCAATACGCTCACCATCAAGCGGCGGGCCGAATGGCATGGCCTGGCGCCAACGCTTTTAGAGTACGACCCGGGCGATACCTTTCCTGAAAACGTCGACATCATCGTGGGCGGCGGCGGGCAGGATTCCGGCCAGGATAACATACAGGAGGACCTGCTGAAAATCGGCGGCCGGCTGCGCGAACTCGCCGAAAACGGGACGCCAATGCTGGTAATCTGCGGCCTCTACCAGATGTTTGGCAAGTTCTTTAAAGCTCAGGACGGCCATATCATCGAAGGTATCGGTCTGCTCGACCTTGAAACCCACGCCGGGCCCGAGCGGCTGATCGGCAACATCGTGACGGAAAGCGCCGAGTTCGGCCAGATTATCGGCTACGAAAACCACAGCGGCCAAACCTTCCTTGGCGCGGGCGTGCAACCGCTTGGCAAAGTACTGAAGGGGGCGGGCAACAACGGCCAGGACGAAACCGAAGGCGCGCGCTACAAAAACGTGCTCGCCAGCTACCTGCACGGCTCGCTGCTGCCGAAAAACCCTGCCATCGCCGATTTCCTGATAGAAAAAGCCGCCACTAAAAAATACGGAGATTTCACGCCCACCGTCATCGACGACCGGTTTGCTGAGCTGGCGCGCGAGGCAGCCTTGAAACGGCCGCGCTAAGCCGTTGTTAAAAATGTTCTTGTAACGCGCGTCCTGGCCGGCCAGACTGGGAAGTATGCAAGACGTTCGAAATCATATTCACAGCGAAATCGCCGCCATCTCGCCTGCCGACGAGTTAGAAAAAGGGCACGCCACCGACGCCCTGGAATGGATAAAAAGCGGCGCAGATATCTTCCGCATAGAAAAGCCCGACAAACCGCCCAAGCACCTGGTCTCCTATTTCGTTTTGGTCGACCCGGAAAAGAAAAGCATCCTGCTTGTCGACCATATCAAAGCGCAGTTGTGGCTGCCGACGGGCGGGCACGTAGAGGCCGGTGAAGACCCGGCAGACACCGTACGGCGGGAGGCCACGGAAGAGTTAAAACAGCCGGCCGTTTTTCTAAGGAACAACCCGCATCCGTTTTTCGTTACCGTCACCGAAACGGTTGGGCTCACGCCCGGCCATACCGATGTCAGCCTGTGGTACTTGCTTCGCGGCAGCGTGCACGATTTCATCGATTTTGACCGCGGCGAATTCAACGACATAGAATGGTTTACGTTTGATGAAATTCTTGAGTCCGACCCGATCATTTTCGACCCGCACATGCAGCGCTTTACGCGCAAGCTCATGGCTTACCTACAAAAATAATGTCATAATCGAAACCTAGTGAGGGTTGCCGAACCATCATTAGAGCCATCACATCAGCTTCTTGTAGGCTACGCCGACTGATGTCTCGACACACGATATTGTTTCGGGCGATGACCCTTTCTCTATATGGATCAAGCCGATGGCTTCCTACCGCGTTGTAGACAGTAGACAAGTCTATCATACAAGAACAACGCCCTATGAAAGGGCATTGTTCTACGTATACGCAAAAACCGTCGAACCAATGCTACGGCTGTTCCGGTAGAGCTTCGCTTATCCAGCCTAAAAGTTCTTCGACTTCTTGAGGCGAGATTGCCTCCCCTACATTACCCCTCCTAACCTCTGCTTCCCGCTCGACTGCACTAAGTACTATAAGGCCCATAGCATCGCCTAGCAGTTCCTCTGCTCGCCGAAGTAGGCGCTCGTCTTCTCCTTCACCTTGTAGTGGCTCAAAATCACCTGGATAAGAGATAGTCTGCCTTTTGAAAACTTTGCCCTCCCTGGCGAGGAAGTCTGTTTGGATTTGTCCACCACTTTCAAACACGGTCACCCTATGACCACCAAAGGTTGGCCATTTTACAGAGGCCACGTCAGCTTCTTCTGGGATTGGTCGCTCAAGATAAAGTCTTGATGCAGTAGGACAATGGCTCAATGGCGTAGTCGGTACCAACGCAAGAGACTCCTCGTGGTCACGAACGGTGCCACCACGGCGAGAGACCCAAACCTCAAACTTTGCGTCTATTGCTTTAGTCAGTTGTTCGGCTGTATTTGGTTGTACTTTCTCTGGATTTGACATACGAATATATTATAATAATGACATTATCTTGTCAATGCTTCCGTACTGCCGTGCCCACATGATCGAAGCAGGTCGCAAAAACAACATCTTCACCCTCAGAGAGCCAATATGATGTAGCCAAGCCTACCAACAAGTACACTAAACAACCATGAAGTCGCCGAGTCCTTGAACAGTTCGCGCTTTAGCTACCGTAAGTACGAAGACGGCCCACGCAAACGGCCGAACTCAACAAAAAGGCGGTTTGTCAAACTGTTGAACAATCCTTTACGGTGGCGTCTACGAGTACGGCAATGACTGTGCCAACTTGCACGAAATTTACACCTTTGTACCGCTAGTTACTACCGACGAGCCTATTGTTTTTGAGTAAAACACTGCCGACACCTTCCAAAAAATATCAGATACTTCAGCGAGACGACCCCGAAGTCTACAAAGGACACATAAAGGCAGGCCGGAAGAACAGCAGTAAATAGTAACTCCAAAGAAGCGACGCTAGCTCAAGCCGAGACTGAACTAGGGCAAGTAAGTCGTGCGCTATTAACCGAGCAACAGTTCTTTGAACTTGCCCGTCCGTATTTGGAAACCTTACTCAAAACCAAGGATTTAGCGGAAATACCTCATGGTCGGGGTGAGAGGATTTGAACCTCCGACCTCACCGTCCCGAACGGTGCGCGCTACCAAGCTGCGCCACACCCCGACGCTTTCCCTACTATACACCCTTCACCCCGGTTTGTCAGCTGTTTTGCAGGCGTTTTAACTCTGTCACCACCTGCTCGCCGTGGCCCAGCGGCGTTACGCGGCCGTATACTTTTACCACCGTGCCATTCGGGTCAATGATGAACGTCCGGCGCAAAATTCCTTCCTTGCCAAACATCTTTTTACCCCAGGCTCCGTAGGCGTCTATCACTCTGCCCTCCGGATCGCTCAGCAGCGTGAAATTCAGCGAGTGCTTGGCCTTGAACTTTTCGTGACTGGCGGCGTCATCTTTGCTGACGCCAATGACGTGCGCGCCCAGCGCCGCGATGTCGTCACGCGCGTCACGCAAGCTGCAGGCCTCGGTGGTACAGCCCGGCGTGTCATCCTTCGGGTAAAAATACAGCACCAGCCATTTGCCGGCGAAATCTTTCAGCGAAACGCGTTGCCCCGTTTCGTCCGGCAAAATGAAATCGGGGGCTTTGTACGGCGGTTGTCTCATATTCTCAGTATATACCAACCCGACCGTGTATAATAAATGGTTAGTGGCAGAAAAAAAGAAGTCTTCCCGCATCCTGACGTTCGACCTTTTACGGGGGTACTTTTTGGTCGCCATCCTACTCGACCACCTCAACTTCTTCCCGAACGGCCTCGACTGGTGGTCGGCACGGGGAAGCCTGTACGTCACCACGGCGGAAGGCTTCTTTTTAATTTCCGGTATCGTGCTGGGAATCGTGCGCGGCGCCAAGCTTATCGACCTGCCGTTTAGCCACGTCTCCAAACTTCTGCTGAAACGAGGCGTGCAGCTTTACGTGACGTCGGCCGTCATGATTCTGCTGTTCACGCTTATCGGCTGGTGGTTCTTCATGGACTATGCCGGGCTGAAATACGGCATCGCGCCGGCCGGCACGAACATTTTTGAAGTTATCTGGCAGACGCTTACCTTCCAGTATTTCTACGGCTGGGCCGATTACCTGCGGCTCTACGCCATCTTCCTGTTCGTCAGCCCGCTGGTCATGTGGCTGTTAAGAAAGGGACTCTGGCGCTTCGTACTGGCAGGCAGCCTCCTTGTTTGGCTGCTATTTCCCTCCGGCCAGAACGTATCTGACAGCGCGCAAGAATTATTCCAGCCGCTTTCCTGGCAGCTGATTTTCTTTAGCGGCCTCACCATCGGGTTCCACTGGAAAAACCTCACCGCCTGGTGGAACCGCCAGTCTGGCCGCATGCGTACCTATATCAAGGCATCGGTGCTTACCGTCGCCGGCGTGACGCTGGTCGTGAACGTCATTCTTGCCTTTGGCCCGAAATATTTCGACCTGCACGCTATTAGCGAACTCCAGTCCTACCTGTATACGTATTACTTCGACAAAGAACGGCTACCACTTGCCCGCGTGGCGCTGTTCTTCGTGTGGTTCAGTGCCGCGTTTTATCTTTTCCAGCGGTTCGAGCCGTTTATAAAACGGTGGCTAGGCTGGCTACTGCTGCCGTTTGGCACCAACTCGCTGTACGTATACACGCTTCACGCCGTCCTGCTTTTCTTCGTGCATCTGTGGCTACTGCCGGGCAATATCTTCTTTAATTTTGCCGTTTCTATCAGCCTCGTCGCGGTGATCCGCCTGGCGATCCACTACAAGTTCCTGATGAAGATAATTCCGCGCTAGTTTGCCTGGTACTGCACGGCTTTGTATGCTGGCTGGCCGCTGACCGAGTCGTTCACCTCTACGCTTTGCAGTTGCCGCCAACCGCTGCTTGGCGGGTTCAGCTGGCCACTGCCCGGCCGGCCGAGGTACCACACTACCGGATGCTGGCGTGTAAAGGCCGCAATGTCTTTGATCTTGTGTTGTGGATTGTATTGCAACATGTCGAGCGAGCCGTATTTATAATCAGTGCTGGAATCAAGGAAATACACCGGATGCTGCGGCGTGGCATAAAACACCGCCTCGTAAAACAGCCATGGCGAATCGGCGATAATCGGCTGGCGCGGCGCGGCTTTTTGCACGATCTTTTCAATGGTTTGGCGGGTGTTGTTCGAACTATGGAGCGTTTTGTTGTAATTGCCAAGCTGGTAAACGTTGTCTACGCCAAATACCATCGCGCCCGCGACCAGCACGATCGTGGCCGTGCGCAACCTTGGGCGCAAGAGCCGGGTACTTAGCGCCAGCGTCACGCCCAAAAACAGTGAAATTCCCAGCGTCGACGGCACCAAGTAGCGGTCGACGAACGACGAGCGCAGCGGCGGCATCGACATCACGAAAAGCAGCACGGCCGGCACGAACGCCAGCGCAAGAACAAGCGCGTAATTTTGGCGCTGCTCGCGCCCTAGCGCTTTCCACACGTATACGGCAAGCGCCGTCATCCCCACGAAAATCACCATGAATGCCAGTGCCGCCCACGACTCCACTTTGTCGACATCCATATAGTACAGCACGTTAGTGAGGAAGTTCGGAATGGTGGCAGGCGTGACCGGCGGGATCCAAAAGCCGTTCACCTGCACGTCGAGAATCTGCCGGGCCAAAAACGGCAGCCACGGCAAAAACGCCCCCACTGCTACCACATGCGCCAAAATCCACTCACGGCTAAAGAACGCTTTTACGAAGCCCTTTGCCTTTTTGCCCAGGCCCGCCCGCACCACGTACGCGCGCCACGCCCAATGCGCTATCCACACGACCGCCGAAAAATAATGCGTCCACATGCCAAGGGAAACCAGCAGTCCGTAGACGACCCACGGCAATTTCCGCTTGCTTTCCACTGCGAACGTCAGCACGTACGTGGCCGCCATCGCGATGGCCGTTACCAGCGCGTACATGCGCATTTCCTGGCCATAGCGCACCATCATCGGCGCAAGCGCCATGAACAACAGGCTGGTCCGCGCGGCCTTTTTACCGAAAAGCCGGTGCGTCAGCAGGTAGCCAAATACCATTGCCACGGCCGCGAACAGCACGCTCATAGAGCGCAGCGCCAGCTCGGTGTTGCCAAACGCCATGCTCCATAATTTTAAGAGCCAGTAGTACACCGGCGGATGCACGTCGGTGGCCGTGTAACGCGCCACTTCAAAAAAGTTGAAGTGGATAAGATACGCGCCGAACGCCTCGTCGAACCAGATGGAAGACTTGCTGATCGTCCATAGCGCTATCGCCACGAACACGGCCAGCCCACCAGCCAAAACCAGCCAGTCGTTGCGGCCCATCGCCACCGCTTTTTGACTCTTTTGAAAAATGTTTTTTATCATAGCTATCAGTCCTTATATAGTAGCCTGTTTGCAGCGCGCCGGCAAGCCAGTTCACTCTGGTAATCTACAAGAAAATACGGTATAATCGCCAAGGTAACACCATCGGGGTGTGGCGCAGCTGGTAGCGCGCGCGGTTTGGGACCGTGAGGTCGAAGGTTCGAGTCCTTTCACCCCGACCATGACATCATTACTATATAGAGACCCGACCGGGTCTCTATTAGCTTGCAGATAAGGCGCGCTATCCTTTTCGTTCTTTCGCCTGGTAATGAATCGACTGGAATATGATCTTGCCATCCTGTATGACGAAGCTATCGGCGCCGTCGCCAACTACCGTATCGTCAGCCACCGACGTCCATTCCAAAAAAGCATACGATCCTTCCACGACAGTATGCTTATATTCAAACGTAGCATTTTTACCACTGTATTTTTCCAGCTGGCTGGCAGACTCGCGTACGCCGTCACACCCTTTGAAAGTACCCGTGCCGGTTATCAGCACCACGCCCTCGACATAATTCGTGCGGACATCCCCCTCTACGTCACCCCTCAGCCGTCTTTGCAGGTGATCTTCAAATACTTCGGTTGTCGTACGCACTTACCACTGCTCTTTCAAGTTCTGGTCTTCGTCGCGGTCCTCGATAAACTCGCGCATGTCGTCTTTGTCGCGCGTCAGGTCGTCGTCTATGTCCAGTTTTTCCAGTTCGTCATCGAACTCGCTGGTGGAATTTGCAACGCTTCCGTCGGGTCGTCGGTTTCCTCATCCATGATGGGGTCGGTCGCGTTATCGTCCGTATTCAGGTCGTCTTGGTATTGGTGCAATTGAATGTCGTCATTCCGCGCCATGGTTCCTCCTTACGCTTGGTTACATTGCGGCGGCCGGCTTGCTACCATCGGCCGCAGGGTCGGTAAGCAGCGCGTACGCCACGACCAGCACGCCCACGATAACGTGCGGCAGCCAGAAATGCAGCGCCTCATCGGCAAAGCTGAACAACCACGGCGAAAGAATCAGAAAAATGCCGGTGATATAATCGACAACCAAATGCGCCCGCATCGGCACGAGCTTAAGCAGGCCGTACGGGCTGGTCGTTACCAGCTCGCTGACGATAATAAAAATACCGACGAGCCGCGGTACCAATGATGCTGCCTGATTGTCATGGAGCCCAAACAGCTCCGGCGCGACCAGTAGCGCCAACCCTACGATCACCCCTATTGCCGTGTGTACCTTCGGTGAAAGAATCTCATAGACCCTCCTTTTTCATCCATTAGGTTACCCCTCTATTATAGCCCAACTTGAGGCAATGTGAACGTAATAACTCACGACCATAGTATGTAACATTTATTATATTCATACGAACCGTACACTATATGTACGTCAATTTTTCATCTCTTCTGCTATAGCCTACCATAGCACCATAAGCAGTAAGTATGTACGTTCCAAGGAGGTACAAATATGGGTGAAAAACTAGCAACACGCAGTCACGAAATGGACGACGCAGAGGTCGCAAGAACGATTGAAGATTTTGAAGCGCAGTTTTCACCCGAAGTACCTATTGCCCGGAGAGCAATTTTCGGCGACCAAATGATGGAAACAAGGGATCTCGCCAGCCTGCCCGTCGCGTCGGGCGGCCCGACGTGGTCACAAAGTGGCATGACGAAAGACCCGACAGATGGCGATAACGACTTTCACCAACAGTTCTAGTCTCATCTGAAGTTCACATGGTAAATCCGCGCATACTCATCTTTAGTAGTCGGCTTGACGTGCACGTCCCCTATGTCACAAAATACCTCAACAAAGACGAATTTCTTGTCATTGATCCCTTGAGTGAAATTATAGACGGCGGTGGCATTGACTTTGTTTTCTCAAAGAACAAATTAAAGGTCTCGTACCAAAACTACGATCTCAGTGGCATCAAAAGTATTTGGTACAGGAAAACGTCGGTCGTTGATCGAAATCTTCTCCCCATCGAGGAAGATAAAAAAAGCTATGCCATGAGCGCGCTCAACACGCATGTCAGCTCTTTGGCATACCTTTTTCCCGATGCGTTTTGGATGTCGGAACGTCCGGCGGTGTGGCGAGCGAATAGCAAACCGCTACAACTTACCTACGCTGCCCGCCTCGGCTTGAACGTACCCGAGACTCTTTTTGCATCCACTACCGAAGCGGCTGAAAAATTCATCAAAGAGCACGGTACATGCATCGCAAAAAATCAGGCAAGAGAATTCCCGCCAAATAAAATCGTCTTTACTAAAATCATTCAAGAAAAAGACGACCTTGACTTTAGCGGTTTGCAGTTTGACCCATATATATTCCAGCAATACGTCGAACCTGCCTACGAACTGCGCGTAACGGTCGTTGGCTCGCAGGTTTTTCCGGCAACCGTTGCCGGTGAAGAGACCGATGGTGTCAGTTCGTCGTATCGTGACTGGCGGTACGCGCACGTAAACGATACCTTCAAAGCCGCAAAGGCGGATCTCTCGGAAAAGATTTCGAGGCAGTGCGTCGAGCTCGTTCATGATTTGGGTCTCACCTACGGCGCCATTGACCTCATCGTTGATAAAAAAGGGAAAACGTGGTTTCTTGAAATCAACCCCAACGGCCAGTGGGCATTCATTGAGGAACTCACCGGCCAGCCCATCGGGAAGACCATTGCCCGGCTGTTACGGGCAGGGAAGTAGATTTTAGAGAAAGGCCATCTCGGCTATACTAGAGGTATGAAGCTGTACCATGAACTCTCAGCCTCGTCTTTGGCCTCCGCGCTGCAGCGCGGCATAAAGCGCGACACCCACGGCGAGAAAAGTGATGACGCGGCAATTATAAAAACCGACAAGTTTTTAGACGTTCACCGCCCGCTGGCCGCCAAACGGGCCGGGCTCTCCCGTGCCAATAATATCTACGCGTACCTCGGCGATGAAAAAACGCTCATTGACATACGAAACGGCCAGGCCGTGCTACTAAAACAGTACGCGAAAGGTACACAAACCAGGCTTTTACGCGTTGAGGCTGAGATAGAATCGTGTTACGTATCCGACCTTGACCTATACGACGAGGTAAAAACCGCTATCGGCAGCAAAAAGGCGGTGGCGCTGCCAGAGCTCGCGGCCCGCTATTGGAGCGCGATCGTTCCGCTATGCGAATTTCATGCCGGTGACATTGCGCGGCCGGAGGCAATGATAACGCGCGACATCAGCCCGGGCGAAGTAACCGTTATCGAACCGTAAAAGAGCCCGCTGCTGGCGCGGGCTCTTTTTGCGTTTTAGGCGTTATCTTTTTATATCAACGTCACTCAGCTTTACGTAGCCGAAGCGGTTGTTGTACTGCACCGGCACGTACCACTCTTTGCCTTTGAAAAGCGTGTGGTCGTATTTGTCCTGCGAGCTGTCTATCGTCCAGGTGTAGAAATGGTCGGCCCGGACCGGTTTGCCCATTACCTGGTAGCGCTGCCCGGCCTCAATGCTGTACGGCAACGGCGTCGGGTAGCTGATAGCTCCGGCAGGCGGCGTGAAATCGTCCGGGTAGTCGGATTCTTCCGGCAGCGGGCGGCCGTAGATAGGCGCGCTGTCGCTGCCCGCTTTTGGCGTGGCATACTTGCCGAGGGCCGGCCATGCCGTCGGGGCGTCCCACGGGCTGTAGAACCATGCCGGCTGGCCGCTAAACCATATTTTCACCCAGACGCCGCCGCGGTCGAAGTTGGCGCCTTCAACGGCAAACTGCTGGCCGTAAAACGCTTTGGCCGCCGCGTTGCCAAGGTCGGTCGTTCCTTGGCCAAGCACCGAGTCCGTAATGAGCGGCGCGTCGCTACGCGGCTCGGTCCGCAAGTACACGAAGTTCACTGGCTGCGGGTCCGCCGGGGCGCACTTATCAGTTGGCCAACAGCCTGTTACGACCTGTTTGCTCTTAGGCCAGGTCGGCGCAATGGTCACAGCCACGCTTCTGCTGCGCCACATTTTATATGTATTATAATCGTGGCGTTTCTTCTGGTTTTTATTCCAGCGGTTGCCGCCAAATATGCCGTAGTCATTCGAATGCTTGTTGTGACGGTGATGCTTCCAGAAATTCGGCATCAAAATATCACCCATGTAATTTTGCCAGTTCCAGTACGGACCCGGATCAACATGCATGTTGGCAATCAACGATTCGCGGGGCGCCTGCACGTTGTCGTGGCCAAGGATATGCTGGCGGTCGCGCGGAATGTCGTATTTGCGCGTCAGCCACTTTACCAGTGCGGCGCTGGAGCGGTACATTTCCGGCGTGTACCCAGTACCTCCTTCGGCAGCATAGCCAACGTGTTCTATGCCGATGCTGTGCTCGTTCGTCGTCCAGTTCCCCGCGTGCCATGCCACGTCTTTGTTACGTACGAACTGGTAGACCGTGCCGTCCGTGTCGATCACGTAGTGCGACGATGCGTAAAACGAAGGATTCTGGAATGCTTCTTTCACGCTTTCGAACGTTCCTTCGGTGTCGTGAATGACAATCGAATTGATTTTCATGTCGTGCGGCCGGTTGGCCTTGTCGTAATTTCCATAATTGCCCGAGTCGCCGCCGTTGCTGGCGTAGGCTGCCGGCATGACCACGCACTTCAGGCTGCGCGGGCACTCCGCCTTGAAATCATCGTCAGCAAGACCATTGTTTTTTGGCGCCGCGAACATCCGTTTCTGCTCACCCGATTTATGCAGCGGGCTGCCATCTGCTTTCATTTTGCCGCTCGGGTTCTCGCCCATGAACGGCACCTGCGCCGACCGCTCGGCCTGCGCCGCCGGCGCTATAAGCCCGATACTAAAAACAGCTGCTACGGCGATAAACGTCGCCTGAAGCAGCCTTGGCACTCTGACCTTCTTACGTAACGTTGGTATTTTTCTAATCATCCGCACCCTCCCATTTAATGGTTACTTTTTCATTGTAGGCCGTGAAAAACTGAGCAACAACTTGGCTTCGCCTACTTCACGCGCGGATAACGGGTTGAAAAAGACATTGTGGTTTTAGCAACGGAAATATGGTGCTCTGGACATGGCATTGCTAGCAAGTGCCGCTACTCGTGGTGATGGAATTCATGCGTTAACGCATGGACTTTGCCGCGGGCAAGCAGCGCGCGGTTTACCGGCACCGCCACGATAAACGCCACCAAAAGCGACAGCGGCATCGTCAGCCAGAACAGCCAGTTGTCCAGCCCGGCGTTCATAGCGCCCGGCACTGCCGCCATCACGAAATTATCGACGATTTCCATCGTGAGGATCGACAGCGTATCGGCCGCAAGCACCGTCCCCAGCGCAGTTTTCAGCGCCAGGCCGCCACGAACCAACGGCAACGCTGAAAGCGCGTACCCGAACAAAAACGCCAGGCCAACCGACAGCGCTATCGTTGCCGCGTTTGAAAACTGCAGCGCCGTTCCCGTCACCATGCCGAGTATCTCGCCGATAGCACAGCCCAGCAGGCAGTGCAGCGTGGCGCTCACGGCCATGGCGTTCAGAGATTTTCCGTGCATTATGTACCTCCTTTGGTTTTACTATACAAAGTATAGTAATTGGATAGCGCTTCGTCAACTATCGCCCGAACTCCCGCACATCCAATGCCGGCATGCTATTTCGCGAATTCAATCGCGCGCGTCTCACGAATAACATTTACCTTTATCGTCCCCGGATACTGCATGGTGCTTTCTATCTTGGTGGCAATGTCGCGCGCCAGTTTGATAGCAGAAAGGTCGTCGACGCTTTGCGGCTTTACGATCACGCGGATCTCGCGGCCGGCGCTGATAGCGTAAGCCTTGTCGATACCTTTGAAGCCCATGGCAACGTTTTCAAGGTCGCGCATGCGCTCCACGAAGTTCTCGGCGCTGATATTGCGCGCGCCCGGGCGGGCGGCAGAAAGCGCGTCACATACCCGCACCACCAGCGCTTCCGGCGTCGTCGCCTCAATGTCGTCGTGGTGCGCCTCTATAGCATGCACGATCGCATCACTCATACCGTATTTGCGGGCCAGCTCGGCGCCAATGTGGTGGTGCTTGCCCTCTACCTTGTGCGTCACCGCCTTGCCTACGTCGTGCAGCAGCGTCGCGATTTTCGTCGTGCGCACATCCGCACCGATTTCCTCAGCAATCAGCCCGGCCATGTGCGCCATCTCGGTACTGTGCATGAGCACGTTCTGGCCGTAGCTAGTACGAAACTTCAGCTCGCCCAAAAGGCGCAGCATTTCTTTTGGAATACCTGCCACGCCCACTTCGCGAGCTGCGTCTTCACCAGCCCGAACGATTTCTTTTTCGATTTGCTTTTGTGCTTTGGCCACTACTTCCTCGATACGGCCCGGGTGGATCCGGCCGTCTTTCATCAGCATCTCAAGGCTCAGGCGGGCGACCTGCCGGCGGATGGGGTCAAAGCTCGACAGCACTATCATGCCCGGCGTGTCATCGACCAAAATATCGACGCCCGTGGCACGTTGCAATGCCTGGATATTACGGCCTTCCTTGCCGATGATCCGGCCTTTCATTTCGTCGTCAGTCAGCTTCACGGCCGTGACTGTTCGCTCGGCCGTGACCTCACTAGCCATGCGCTCCATAGCCGTTACGAGGATGGTCTGCGCGCGCTCTTCGGCGTCCTCCATGGCGTCACTTTGCAGCTTCGCCACCAGGCCAGTCAGATCGTTTTTAATATCGCGCTCGGTCATCTGCATCAGCTTTTCAGCGGCGTCTTTCTTCTTTAGCCCGGCGATTTTTTCCAGCTTTTCCTGCTGGCGCGTGCGAATCTCGCGTACCTCGCCTTTCAGGCTCTCAACCTCGTCTTCCTGTTTGCGCAGGCGTTCGGCACGCTTGTCCAGCTCGTCTATTTTTTTATCGAGCGACGCCTCGCGCTCGGCCAGACGCGCCTCTGTCTTCTTCCACTCTTTGCGGCGCTCGTTCTCAAGCCCCAAGGCCTCGTCTTTTGCCTTTAATACGATGTCGCCAGCCTTGCTCTTGGCTTTGGCGATCTCCTTTTCTATCGTCGCCTTGCCAGTGGCCGTGCGGCGCTTTTCATAGGCGACCGTGCCGCCCACGCCAAAAACAACCCCAACGATTGCGGCAATTATTCCCTCTATCATACTGGTTCCTTTCCCCTGGGCGCGCCCTTACGCCATATCTCAACGAGCCTGTTACCGAGCAACATGCGGACGCGGCTGGAAATTTCAAAAAGTTTCGTCAGAGCCCAAAGTGGGCTACTTTTATTGTAGCGCTTTTTACGTCATGGCCGCAAGCCGTTTATTTGCGCGGCTTCGTGATATGCGCGTCGCTGCCATATAGTGGCAATACGATCTTCTCGTTTTCGCCGGCGCCGAGCCTTTGCAAAGCATCACTTTGCCAGTTTTCACCGGTGCCGCCAACGATCGGAACGCCCTGCGCGTCGGCAATCGTATTCAGTACCGTCAGGCCGATACGCAGGCCAGTAAAGCTGCCCGGACCCCTGAACGCGGCGATGCCCGAGATGTCGGCGAACGTTTTGCCGTTTTTCTCCAACTGCTGCTGCAAGTACCCAAGCAGCCCTTTCGCCAGGGTGCGGCCGGCTTCCCATTCGTCGTCGTAGCGCCAGTCGCCGTCCGCGAACGTAAGCTTACAGACAGGGGTTGAGGTGTCGAGCAGTAAAATCACGCCAGTTTCTCCAAAAGTTCCTTGCTTTTTTCGCCGCCAGCCGCCAGCTCTACCCGGCGCGCCGTCTCGCTTGGCGAGGCAATGCGCACCGTCAGCCGGTCTTCCGGCAGCACGCCGCCCACGATCTCCGCCCATTCTATAATAGTCACCGTTCGCAGGTCGCTTACCGTCTCACTCAGCTCGGCCGCCATAATGCCAGCATCACCCAAGCGGTAAAAATCGTAGTGCGCCAGCTGCAAATCATCCCGCGCGTCGTACACCCGGCTGATCGTAAAGCTCGGGCTTTGCACGTCCTCACCGATAGAAAGCCCTTTGGCGATTCCTTTCGTCAGCGTAGTTTTGCCTGCGCCCACGTCGCCTACCAGCTCGATAATTTCGCCGCCCTTTAAAAAGGCGCCGAGTTTCGCGCCGAACGCTTTCATGTCGGTTTCGTTTGCTACCTCTATCGTCATCTGGAAATATTATAGCATCTGCCGTCAACTAGCAACCTGTACTTTCATGCAATTTGGCGTACAATAGAGCGTAAGCATTATGCATATTTCCGACAGTACCATCGAGAAGCTGCTCGAACGCAACCCGAGTGTCACCAAAGAGCAAGTCGCTACCCTCAAAGAAGAGGGCAACCGTTCGCGGCGCCCCTTGCAGGACCTAGTGGTGCAAAACGGCATCATGGACGAAAAAACGCTCACCGAGGCGTTTGCCGCCTATTCGCAGATCCCGTTTATTGAAATCGACCCGCGCGACATCCCGCAGGACGTCCTGAACCGCATCCCCGAGCGCATCGCCCGCCAGTA
This sequence comes from uncultured bacterium, assembly GCA_966247155.1. Classification (GTDB taxonomy): domain Bacteria; phylum Patescibacteriota; class Saccharimonadia; order Saccharimonadales; family Saccharimonadaceae; genus CAMLDM01. The sequence continues at coordinate 1,362 of CBIMUR010000001.1, read as the reverse complement.
CAACGCCGTGCTTTTCAAGGTAGAAGAAGACGGCACGCAGCACCTGGCCATGGACGACCCCGACGACGTGCAGGCGGTCAGTTTCATCCAAAAGCAAATCGGCGAAAACACCAAAATCTACATCGCCACCCGCGAAAACATCCTTTCGTGCCTTGAAAACTACCGCGGCGACGTAAACAAAGAGCTCAACCAAGTCATCGACGTGCAACGCGAAGACGGCGGCGAAGGCCAAAGCGTTTCCGAGGCCGACATCGCCGAAGATTCGCCGATCGCCCAAACGGTCAACCTGTTGCTGGAGTACGCCATCCGCAGCAGCGCCAGCGACGTGCACATAGAGCCGCGCGAGGATTACGTGCAGGTCCGCTACCGTATCGACGGCGTGTTAAAAGAGGTAAACCGCCTGCCTAGAAACGTCATGAGCGCGCTGACCAGCCGCATTAAAATCCTTTCAAACCTGAAAATCGACGAACGCCGTGTCCCGCAGGACGGCCGCTTCAAAATAAAAGTTGCCGGCAAACAATACGCGCTGCGCGTCAGCACTTTGCCGGTGGTAGATGGCGAAAAGATCGTCATGCGTATCCTCGACGAATCCAACCAGGCCGTCACCCTGAAAGACCTCGGCTACTGGGGACACTCGCTGCAGGTCATCTCCCAGGCACTCACCGAGCCGACCGGCATGGTGCTAGTGACCGGGCCGACCGGTTCGGGAAAGTCGACCAGCCTGTTCAGCATCCTCACGCTACTTAATACCCCCGACGTTAATATTTCTACCGTCGAAGATCCGGTAGAATACAAAATCCCCGGCGTCAACCAGACCCAAACCAACCCCAAGGCCGGCATGACCTTCGCCAGCGGCCTGCGCGCCCTTTTGCGCCAAGACCCGAACATCATCATGGTAGGAGAGATCCGCGACAGCGAAACGGCCAACCTGGGCATCCAGGCCGCCCTGACCGGCCACCTGGTGTTCAGCACGCTCCACACCAACAATGCCGCCACTTCCCTGCCGCGTCTTCTCGATATGGGCATCGAGCCGTTCCTGATCGCCAGCACCATGAAAGCCGTCGTCGGCCAGCGGCTCGTGCGGCGCCTGTGCATGACATGCCGGCAAAAATTCACCCCCCAGCCAGAGGAAATTACCGCCATCACGCGGCTTTTCAACCTGCGCGAAGGCCAGAATTTCACCTATATCCACCAGCTGGAACAGCGAGCGCTCGAGCAGGGCGTTGGCACCGGTACGCCGCTTGGCACCAGCGAAACCACCATCACGGCGCTATGGAAAACCTCGCCGGAAGGCTGCGACGAATGCAACCACACTGGCTACAAGGGGCGTATTGGCATTTACGAGGTGCTCGGCAACACGAC